>JAFGDW010000180.1 GCA_016931935.1 Candidatus Zhuqueibacterota bacterium
AATCCTGTGAATCCGTGAAATCCTGTCTAAAATATGGTTTAACATTTTCTGCCAAAAAATGTCAGAAAATAATTTCTCAGTTACTAAATATGGAAAACAACAGAAAAATTACTGCAAGAATGATTCACCGAAAAGATGACGATCGATCTTTCGATCTGAAATTTTGGCAACAAGCCGGTGTACTCGCTCGCTTTTCGGCTGCATGGCAAATGGTACTTGATATGCAACTTATTCGGGGTAAACATGAATGTCAATCCGGACTTCAAATATCTGTTGAAAATATTGTACGAATTCAACGTTAAATACTTGTTGGCAGGTGGCTATGCCGTTATGTACAACGCGGAACCACGATTTACTAAGGATATCGATATTTGGATTGAGCCCAGTAAAGAAAATGCCAGCAATGTTTGGAAAGCGTTGATGAAATTCGGAGCTCCGCTGGAACAAGTAACAGTGGATGATTTTTGTGATAAGGATTAATATATCAAATTGGCGTTGCCCCAAACCGCTTTGATATTATGATGGATATACCAGGAGTTAACTTTGATAGCGCATGGAAAAATATAACGCAGAGTTTTTACGATACTATCCCGATTTACATTATCGGTTTAGATGATTTAATAAAAGCGAAAGAAACAATAAGTCGTGAACCAGATTTATTAGACTTAAAACATCTCAAAGTAGTTAAACAAAAAGGTCAGGCAGAGTAAATTGAAGCCCATTTGATATGCAAACTAACTTATTGACTATTACAGCTAAAATTTTCAATCTCACACTCTATCAAATAAGTAAACGAACGTTATAGGCTAAGCTTTGTCTTGCTAAAGTTTTTCTGGATTTTCGATCAAATCACCAATAAAATCCTTCTCCGCCGCACGGATTGTCTCTACCTTTCCCAAATCACGCCAATAATAGTCATCCATTTGAAAAACGCCAACGGAATATCCCTGCTCAGCTAATTTTAAATACACATCCACAATCGAAAAGAAACCTGAAATAGGCATATGCTGAAATATTTTGGGGGATATGATGTGTATACCACTGAACGCTATTTCATGCAACGGTTCCGCACCAGGTACAACCACCCGTCGGATATTTTTTAAATGGTCGGCATGGCCGCATACCTGTTGTTTTTCATCGATGAGAAAATGGCGTGAACTGGTTCGATGTCTTACGGCAAGCGTGGCCATATTTTGATGTGATTCATGAAAATGCAGCATGTCGGAAAGATTGAGGTCGGTGAGAATATCGACATTGTGAACGAGAAACGGCTGTCCATCATCAAAAAAATAAGCTGCCTGGCGGATGCCGCCGCCAGTACCGAGAATTTCCGATTCATGGGATAGTTCGATATGAATGTCAAAATTTTTATGACGATGGAGGAATTCTTCAATTTGATCGGACAGGTGATGAACGTTGATGATAATATCACGAATGTCGAAATGAGTCAGGCGCCGAATTAACCGTTCCAGCATGGTGATACCAGCGACCTGTACGAGCGCTTTTGGACAGTTATCGGTGAGCGGACGCAACCGCGTTCCGAAGCCGGCAGCCAAAATCATCGCCTTCATGAGTTTAGATGTACCCCTTTTTTTTCAGTTCGATATGTTCCAATTCTACACGTACATCTTGATCCCGCAAATGCACAGCGAGATTTTCCGCACTGTATACCGAACGGTGCTGGCCGCCGGTACAACCAAAAGCAATCATCAAATGCGAAAACCCGCGATTCTGATAGTTTGTAACCGCCGCATCAACAATATAAAATACATTTGTTAAAAATAACGCCATTTCGTGATGTTGCGAGAAGTATTCGACCACTTCAGCATCCCGGCCAGTCGCATTTCGATAACGTTCTTCACGACCAGGATTTGGCAGAAACCGGCAGTCGAATACAAATCCCCCATTATTCCCGGACGCATCTGCAGGATAGCCAGTCTGATGATAACTAAAGCTCACAATACGTACGACAAGTTTATTTTCCATGCTGAAGTTCCCGTAAGGATTTATCATCAATTAATTGGTGGAAAATAGCTTTCAACACAGGCATGTCTTCAAGAATCGGAACTTGCTTTTGCAGAAGTTTCTCCAGGTTCTGTAAAGCAAACGGAACACTTTTCAGAAAATCGCGCTTTCCTTTCACGACTGACAGGTAGCCATATGCGCCCAGCGCCTGCATAATACGAATCAAAACAAAACCATCAAAATATGTTTTGAATGTATCAGCATCCAAAGGTAAAATTTTCCGGACGCAATAGATATAATGATCAATCATTTCTTCACGAAAATCATCCGGCAGATTTGCTTTGGCATCATACAACAATGCCCCTAGATCATACTGTAAAGCGCCTTTGCGACCGGACTGGTAATCGATGAAATATGGATTTTCATCTACAACCATCACATTACGCGATTGGAAATCACGGTACAGAAAATAATCCTGTCCTGCTTCTAACAAAAAAGCAATCAATGTATTGAAATCTTGTTCCAGCTTGGTGTGATCGAGTTTGGATTTAAAAAAATAATTAAGAAACCGGTGCTTGAAATAGTGCAAATCCCAATGCATCGATTCACGCCCGAATGAAATATGCTGATAGCAATACGAATAATCCAACGAACTTCCTGCCACAATTTGAAATTGTGGCAACGCAGCTACCACCTGTTGATACATCTGCTTTATCTGTTCGTTAAAACCATGCCTGGCACGTATCGAGTCTATCCAGGTGAACAGAGTTTCGTCCCCCAGGTCTCGTTCTAAATAAACACCTTCGGTAATATTGACGGCGTAAATTTCCGGCACCGGCAGGTTGCACTGGTAGAAGTGTCGTGAAAATGCGATGAACGCTTCATTTTCTTCCCGGTTATCGCCAATGATGCCTATAACCGTGGAGTCGTTTTTATGCAAACGATAGATTTTCCGATCCGATCCATCTGTTCTCAGTACGTCAATCCGATCTGGCGCTGTTCCATATTTTTGTTCGTATAATTCCGTAAGTCGTTCCATAGTGTCCCAATTTATGAAATTCGGGTCTCATATCCAAGAATTTTTTAAATCCTGCTTGTGAATTATCCGAAACAAACAATAGGATCAATATGTTCCAAATTCGAAGACAACTGAACCATTATTTTCAGGTATCACTTGTACTATTATTTTTGAATTCAGTGGAGGGCTAAAACAAAAGGTTGACAAGAAATGATGGCGTACGAACAATTAAGCTATCCAATTTTAGTTATCCAAAAATCAGGGAGCAATTTTTCCGATTCCGATCTCCGATTATTACACAACGTAAACATTTGTATTTATAATATGAAAAAGCTCAATTTACATATCAAAATTGAGCTTTTTCTGTTGATTATATCGGTTATTATATTTATATTATTAGCCGAACGCGCGTTTCATGCCAACCTGTGGCTCAGCCACCGGAAACGCCTGTGGTTCTTGTCGATCCCATGAAACCAGATCATGTTGCATGCGGTCTAACAAGCGTTTTTTCTGCTCAATGGATTCATTGAGTTCACTTAGCTTTTGGCGGGTCCGTGTTTTGTACAGTTCATTCTGATGGAAGAAACGATCAAACAAACGTCCGACAGGATTTTGACAATCACTATGATCGTTCTCGTGCACGAAACTTTGTAGCTGTTGCTGGATTTCACTCAGAAACAATTCGTTCTCACAAAAATTTCTGTTCAAAACAGATATATTTGATAATTGGAGACGAAACGTGCTCATCTCTTCCAGGAAAATTTTTTGATATTTGTGAAGCAAGTCCTCGTAAGCGTGGGTTTTCTGTTCAGCAATTCGGAGTAGATTTTCAAGGTCAGATGCGTAGATGCTCAAGTCGTCAAATTCTTTCAGGATGGATTCAATCTTTTCGGGATTATATTGAACCCCTT
The DNA here is from genome assembly GCA_016931935.1 of Candidatus Zhuqueibacterota bacterium. Taxonomy (GTDB): domain Bacteria; phylum Zhuqueibacterota; class Zhuqueibacteria; order Thermofontimicrobiales; family Thiofontviventaceae; genus Thiofontivivens. The sequence continues at coordinate 3,895 of JAFGDW010000180.1, forward strand.
GGTCCTTATCCTGCTCTTGCTTCCGATGTATCAATCGGGTCATAGTTGCAATTATTTGGAACACTGGGCTTCACCTCCTCACATTCACTTTAGGCTTGAAGAACCTAAAAGTCCAACCGTTCGGACGAGCAAATCTCCAGATGATTGGACTCCTGGGTACTTCGCTCCTAATGCGTGTTTCCAATGAATTTAATGTAACTGGCGATATTTTTGCAAAGTCTATGCCAGCTAAGCGAATGTTGCTGTTTTTGTTTTTACCTTTTTGTAACCCGGTTCTTGGGAATTTTTTTACAACTTTATTCATTTTTGAGAGTTAAACAATGTTAATTCCGCGTCCGTATTCATTTTTCGAAAGTTAGCTGATTAGCTTTTTGTCATAAATTTCCTAAACGTCGCTGGCCGTTATATTTCATTGAAATTAAATAAATGAAGCACAAATTTGTAATCACGGATTTTATTAGATTTATTTTGAAATAAAACAGTATTGATACTATATTCATTTGCTGTTTCAAGTGAACGAAAATACTCCAACTACCTATGAAATCACCAATGACGGACGATTTTTGTCCATATATTGAAAATCTGAAATAAAAACTACTGTATCTGGTATGAGACGACTAAACAACACAACATTTCGAATTCGATCCATATTAATTACCGGATTGATACTTTTTTTCTGGTCATCAGCATTTGCATTGATTGGACCTGTAAAGCGAAACGAATTAAATGAACCAGCGCTTACAAACTGCAGCCAAATAAAACTCGTGAAACAGAATATCGAGCTTTACCACCACCCGTTGGGAATTTGGCTTGTCACATGTACATCTCTTTTAAAAAACCAGGCGCCGCGTGTGATAGATCAGGAAGTTGCCTGCACATCCGGATTTGATATTGGTATGACCGGAACAGATATGTACTGTGATGAATTTAAAAACTTTCGTGTGTTCATCGATGGGCTGGAGATAACGTCAATAAAATTTCTGGAGCAATGTCCGAATTATGTCGATCGCATCGGCATGGAATGGACCAATAATGATAACACCCGAATTGGTTTTGTTAATACCTGGCCAATTCACTTTGAAGCGGATGAAGAAAAGACGATTACCGTTAGTTTCTCATTTATAGTAAAACTGCCATCGGTCGATTTTCAACCAGAGATAAAAGATAGCTGGTACATCGAACAGATGGATTGGCTTAAACAGGAATACTCCAAACGAGATGAAAACGATTTTAAACTGCCACTTTGTATGGGCTCGTTATGGGCTTTGTATGTGGATACGCTATCTATCCAAACGTACATTTCAGATAATTGGCTGATTGTGGAACCCTACGAACGCCAGAAAGCTGACCGGAAACACAACACGTTATTCACGTACAGCGAACCATTGGGTTTCTATAGTCCATCGGATGTGCAACTAAACGTGCTCACCGATCAGGATGTGAAAGACATGAGCACAACCGAAATTCAATTATTACGCAACTCATTTTTCGCAAAGTATGGACGTCCATTTGAAAATAATTTATTGAAATTATATTTCAAGAAACAGCCCTGGTATTGGGAGCGATCAAACTATGATAATTTCTATTTAACAGATTGGGATGTGGAAAATATCAAATTTCTGCATGATCAAGAAGAGAAGATGAAGGAGTAAATGTGTAGGTATAATCACTCACATCTGAAAATACAAATTGATTTGTAAAATGATATACGGAGCTATTCATGAATTACAAAATCCTGATCACCGGGACCAATCGAGGACTTGGATTGGCAATGCTGAAAATTTATCTCGCACAAGGACATATCGTTTTCACGATTAACCGACGTGTGAATGATGATTTACAGAATTTAAAAGCCAAATACACCGATCACTTGAATATGTTTACTGGTGATGTAACAGATGAGCCATCCATCATTAAAGCCATATCCTGCATAAGCAATAAAACATCAGCTATCGATCTTCTAATAAACAATGCAGCGATCCTGTTTCCGGCAGATAATGTACTGATTGAACAGGTGGATTTTTCGGTATACGAACAAACATTTCAGGTCAATTCCATCGGGCCATTAAAGGTCATCAAACACGCACTGCCACTTGTACGCCAGGGGCAGGGAAAACGGATTGTGAATATTTCATCTGAAGCCGGTTCGATTGCCGATGCGTGGCGTAAAAGCGAATATGCTTACTGCATGTCTAAATCAGCATTAAATATGGCCAGCCGGATTCTGCAAAATTACGTTGAAAAAGATGGCATAAAAGTGCTTGCCATTCAGCCGGGTTGGTTCAGTTCGGACATGGGGACTTCCCGTGCACCGATCACTCCTGATCAGGCCGCCCAAAAAGTAGTAGCTGTTTTGCAGCAACCGTTTGAATTGACCGGACCGATGTTTTATGATAATGATGGCAATGTTTTGAATTGGTAGCATTGTAAATATCAGGTCAGACGTGAAATGTGAGATGTGAGACGAATTTGTTTTTCACCGGGCGCATGCGTTTTCTAACGTCTTAGTTATCGGTTTGATTCAATGTTGATCATCGGGCATCAGTAAAATATTAGGACGTGAGTACCTGAGCCGATCACTGATAACCAATTACCGATCAACATCTTGGCGCTGTGCACCCAACTTCGTCATTAAATTATCAAGCAACAGGAGACACTCATGTCAGATAACAACGCCGGCGTTACATCATCGAATATTATGTTTTGCGATCTGCGCTGCCCGCATGCATCGTTCCCCAAAGAAGATAGCATTGACGGCTCCGGGAGCTGTCGGACTTTTGCTGCACTATGGTGCGATCAACTCGACGAATACGTAACGAAAAATGCACCCTGCGCCATAAAATTCGGTCAACGGCGACCCAAAACCGGTTTCTAAAACGAAAACGGAGAGCGTTATGCGCGTACGAATTACTATATTTATTTTCATTACGATCGTGATTATTCAGTCCGATTGCGTCCAGGATCAAGCCCCGGTTCAGGCCGTGCAAAAAGGGAATACGGTGCTGTATGAAAACGAGATTATTGATCATGACCAGGAATGGGCGGCTGACACAACACGGATTATAAAATCGAACCTGTTCATTCAACATGCCACACTGCGAATCAAACCCGGCGCTGCTGTTCAGTTGAGGGCAAATGCATCGATCACAGTCATGCAATCGGGAGGCATTATTGCCGAAGGAACGACTACAAAACATGTTCGTTTCGTTAAAGAAACCAAGGGGCAATCCGGGTGGAATCATATTTATTTAAGCAGTAATGTGAACGGCGATAGCTGCCGGTTTGTCAATTGCACATTCGATGGCGGCGGCGCCGATCCGGACTGGCCCGCTGCTATTTTTTGCCAGGATGTATCCCCAACCATTCTCAACTGTACCATATCCAACAGCCAATCCGCCGGCATTTCTTTGCAAGGTGATTGCTCAGCGGTTCAATTTAAAGGAAATACAATTACCGGCTGCGCTGATGTCCCGATCATGACAGATTTGATCAATGCCGCTCGAATCGACTCCGGCAGCTATACAAATAATGATGTCAATGAAATCCGTATTCTTAACGGAGAAATCCACCGCGACATTGCCTTGCCATTACATAACATGGCTTATCACTTTACGGATTATGTGGATCTATTTGGCGCGACATTGAGCATTTTGCCCGGAACACTTTTAAAATTTGATGAACTAACCGGATTAGTGGCGCACGCAAACAGCACACTTAATTTGAAAGCGACATCCGATTCGCCAATCCAACTGACAGGACACGAAACGACGCAAAATCGTTGGCAGGGTTTACAATTTGAAGCTGGTTCCACCGGAGAGATCGACTATTGCACAATTGACAACGCCGCGTACAATACCGACATCCCGGCATCGATTGTTATTAACAACGCATCTCCCACGCTGACGAATTCACAAATAAAAGATGGATATGGTTATGGCATCTACCTATCAGGAATTTATCGCCCGGCACGTTTTGACAATAATATTATTACGCGTAATACCCAAGCGCCGGTAAGCGCCAATGCCGCAAACGTGTCACAACTAGCGTTAAACGATTATAAAGGGAACATCGACGATCTCATCGAAATTCGTGGCGGCGCGATTGATGGGCTTATTAATCAGTACACTGAATGGCCGAAACTTAACGTCCCGGTTTACCGTATTCAGGGATCAATTTATATTGATCAGGGCACATTGGTGCTGTCACCGGGAATACGCCTGGAGATGTCAGCGCAATCCAGCATTGAGATAAAAACCGGCGGTGAGCTTATTGCAAACGGTTCCAGCGGAATTATTACATTTACTGGCATCAAAAAAACTGCCGGATACTGGGGCAGCATTAAGTTTGCTGAAACATCCAGTCCGACTGGCAATTTGTTAAATATGTGCATCATTGAAAACGGCGGCGGTGCAAATTTACTACCCGGAATGATTTACTGCGATCGGTCTAGCCCAACAATTACCAATTGTCAGATCGGGCATAGTTTAACGTATGGAATTTATAAAACAAACGGGGCAGCGCCCTATTTATTAAATAACATTTTTGACGATAATTTAATGGGGAATTTGTATCCGTGAGACGCCAGACGTGAGATGTGAGACGAATGTTTCGTGGTAAAATAAGTGTCTCGCTGATGGCCGCTCAAATAAATGTGTGGATGTCGTATGGGAAAAGGAAAACGAATTCAGGTTATTTACAACGCCAATGCCGGATTAATTCATCCGATTCAACTAGTACGCCGGCTCATCAACTTTCATTTTCCTAAAAATTTGTGTCATGTGGATTTAAGGCTTACAAAACGCCGAGGTCACGCGTCTGACCTGGCGAAATTTGCAGTCCAAACCAAATGTGATATTATAATCGCGATTGGCGGCGATGGCACAATCAACGAAATTGCTTCGGAACTCGTAAATACACGGGTATGGTTCGGCATCATTCCCATGGGATCGGGAAATGGTTTCGCCCGCAGCATGGGCATCCCCCTGAATCTGTTTCGCGCATTCAGTAATATTACCCGGGGTGAAGTAAAACAAGTGGATGTTGCACTTGCTAACGACCGCTATTTTTTTACCACTTCCGGATTTGGCCTGGATGCCATGATTGGCAAACGCTTCGATGAAGGGAAAATCCGTGGCGCCGCGCCATACTATGTCGCCGGGATGCGAGAAATTATGCATTTTCAACCATCCCAGTATGAAATCCGGTTCGGTGACAAAGTTCTGAAACGCAAAGCCATTCTTGTGGCCGTGGCCAACATGAAACAGTACGGCATCAATGCCATTATTGCGCCGCACGCCAAGCCGGACGATGGCGAACTTGATTTATGTATTGTAAGCGGGGATAAACTATTGCCTGCTATGATTCATCTTCCGAAATTATTTACCGGCCAAATTGATAAGGCACCCCATGTGGAACTTTATCGTCATGCGGAGTTTAAAATAATCAGAGAAAAAGCCGAAGTTTATCATCTCGATGGTGAAGTGATTCATCAGAAAGAAAAAGAAATAAACGTTTCGGTATTGCCAAAAGCATTAAATCTGATCGTGAACCCAAAACCGATTAAAGACCAACTATGAAAAAACAGATCATTTGCCTGCTCATCATTCTGCTACCCGGATTGCTTTTTTCACAGGAGAGTCGTACACCGGAAGATCAGGCGTTTATCACAGCCAAAGGCATTTATGATGACGGGCTGTATAAAATTGCTGCTGATCAGTTGCGAAGTTTCGTTTCCAATTATCCCAACAGCCGGAGTCTGCCGATTGCGCGTTACCTGTTGGGAGAATCGTATTTTCAACTGAAAAACTACCTGGATGCGATTTCTCAATTCCTGATGTTGATGCAAACCGCGCCGGCGCTGCAATATCGCGAAAAAGCGCTGTTCCGCATTGGTGAAGCTTATTTCCGCAGCAAGCAGTTCGATGATGCCGAACAGACGTTCAAAGACTTCATCACCGGTTACAGCACGAGCGAGCTTGCTGATAAAGCATATTATTGGCTGGCAGAATCAGAATTTCAACAAAACCGGTTGGATGATGCCCTGCGGCATTACGGTGAAGTATATAGCCGTTACCCAAACAGCTCTTTGGCGGACTATGCCTTGTACTCCGGCGGCTGGATATTGGAGCAGCAAAATAAGCAGGAAAAGGCCATTCAGATATATCAGAAACTTATCCAATCGTATCCATCGAGCAAACTGGTGGCAACCGTTACCTATCGCGCCGGTCTATCAGCGTTTCAAGCAGATGATTTTTCTCAGGCAATCGAATGGTTGAGAAAAGCCACCACGCGATACCCCAACGATCCGCTGCGTCAGCAAGGCGAATTTTTCATTGCGGAAAGTCAATTCCAGCTTAAAGATTATACCCAGGCAATCGCCCAGTACGACAAGCTTTACCAGATGGCGCCAAATGGCGAATACGCTGATGATGCGTTATACGGTCAGGGCTGGGCCTATTCAAAGTTGAATAATTGCCAGCAGGCGATTCAATCATTTACACGGCTCACCACGCAGCAGCCCAAAAGTCCGTTAACTCCCGCGGCTCTATTCGAAACCGGCCGTTGCCAAAACAAACTCGATCAACCACTGCAGGCCCGGCAATCGTATCTGCAACTGATCCAATCGTTCCCGAATGATCCCAAAGCGCCGGCAGCATTATATGAAATTGGCTCGATCGATTTCACTTCCGGCAATTTCACACAAGCGCGAATTTTCTTCCAGCGTATCGTTAGCAATTTCCCCAAAAGTGATGCTGCAGCAGACGCGCTCTTTATGGGGGGAGAATGCGATCTGGCTGAAAAAATATATGACAGCGCCATCATCAATTTTTCCGATGTCGTAAAAAAATATCCCCTGGCTGCGGTAGCGCCGAACGCCATGTTCAAATTAGGCTGGACGCAGTTTCAGAACAAAGATTTTAAGGATGCGCTCGCTACCTTCAACCAATTCGCGAACCAGTATTCAGGTCACGATTTAATGGATGACTGTCTGTTCTGGAAAGCCGAAAGTCAGTTTCAACTGGGTGATTATAAAAATTCTCTGACCACATACAAACGTTTGGTGGACAGTTTTCCCAATTCACCGAAAGCGACTCAAGCACTATACGGTCTTGGCTGGAGTTCCCTGAAGCTTGCCAATTATAACGATGCCATCAAATATTTCCAAAAGACCGCCACAACGTTGAATGATCGCTCCGAAATGCGACAGGATGCATTGCTGCGTGAGGGCGACGCCTATTTCAATTTGAAGGATTACGTTGCCGCTATTCAGGCGTATCGTTCATCATTACAGGTAGGGGCGAAATCGAATTATTCAGTCGAAGCACAGTTTCAAATTGGGCAATGCTATTTCCGGCAATCGGATTACAATCAAGCAACCCGCGCTTTCAAACTGCTGATCGAACAAAATCCAACCAGCTCATTTGCTGCTGAAGCCCAGTATATGATCGGCCGTGCGTTATTCAAAAGTGAAGCTTATGCGCAGGCGGTGGATGCATTTGATCTTGTTCAGTCAGAGTACCCAAACAGCGATTTTGTCGATGATGCGCTTTACGCCACCGGTGATTGTTTCTACAATCAATCGCGCTATCGCGAGGCGATTATTGATTACCAGCGTGTGATTGATAATTATCCCAATAGCGATTTGGTAGACGACGCGATCAGCGGTATTCAATGGTCCTTGTTACAACAGAATAAAACCGACGAAGCGCTGGCATTTGCCGATAAATACATTAACATTTATCCCAATACAGCGTTAGCTGCCGAGCTTCAGTTCCGGAAGGCCGATTTGTACTTTAATTTACACCAGTACGACAAGGCAATTGCCGAATATGAAAAACTGGCGGAGCGGTACAGCAATCAGGAAAAACAATCGGGGAGCTGGTATTGGATTGGCGAAAGTTATCTGGCGATGGAGAACACACCAAAGGCGATTGAGTCATTTGAGCGACAGGCCAAAGATTATCCTGAAAGCAAGTACTCGCCAATGGCTTTGACGAAAGTCGGGGATATTTACATAAATCAATCGGATTACGCCACTGCCATCACCAAATATCATGTGGTCGCTGAAAAATACAAAGGCACGGAATCCGATGCCCAGGCGCTGGTTAAAATTGGCCAATGCCAGGCGCTGGCAGGGGATGCGGATCAGGCACAAACAACGTTTCAAAAGGTGATTACACAATTCCCGAACAGCCCGGTGCGCTACCAAGCGACACTCGAATTGGGCAAGGCCTACGCCAAACAGGGCGACTACGCCAATGCCAAAAACCAGTTCGACACCGTGCTCAGCAATCGCAACGATGAAACCGCTGCCGAAGCCCAATATTGGCAGGGCAAAATTTTGCAGGACCAGAATAAACTCAGCGATGCGGTGGTCGAGTATCTGAAAGTAAAATACCTGTTCCCGGCGTACGAATACTGGGTCGTGTTCTCCATGTACGAAGCTGCTCAGGCCAACGAAACCATGGAACGCTACGGCGAAGCACGGTTGCTGTACCGGAATATTATTGACAAATACACGATTAAAGAGTTCCAGCAGAAAGCTCAGCAACGTTTACAGACCATCGCGGGAAAGTGATATGATGATCGGGTGATCAGTTTTCGGTAATCGGTGAAATACAATTCTCAGCGAAAACAATAGTAATAGAATGTCATTCCGGTTCACAGCGTTTTTTGGCGGGATACCGAAATCTCCTTCACAATTTTAAACAAGTGCGTCGAAAGCTTATATGATTGAGTAACCTTTTTGAAGCCCATAGCATTCTGTAAATTGAAGATCACTAACTTAAATTCAATCAAAATCAAAATACAAACACTATGAAACGAACACTCTGTTTATTCATTTTAATAACCGCCACCACGATCTATTTTTGGCGTACACCAGCATTCTCTCAAAACACCAAAAACGCAAAACCCGACACCAGCAAAGCCAAACCGAATCTCGAGTTGCAGGATGTGATCATTTATGGCACTGACAAATCGCTGCGTACAACCGGCACCAAATTGCAACCCGGCGAGGAACATCTGCGATTGTTTAAACGGCCAATTGATTATCAGCCGACCATGGACGGGCAGCCGCTGCCATCAGGGAAGGCTACCGTTGCCGAACAAACCACCGCTATGCATTCGCTCACGCTGGTGTCGTTGGGGTACGGCCAGTTAAGCACCCCCGATGTTCAAGCAATGCACTGGCAGCAGTTCGATGCGTTTAACTATGGTCTCGACGCCAATTTTGCTCAAAGCGATGGCGAATATATCAATAGCCAATTCCAGCGAATGAGTGGGAGTGGCCATGTGGGGATTCAATTTCAACCGGAAATGTTTGGAGAAATTCGGGGAATCGCCGGGGAACAAACATTCGGTCTTTACGGCGCGCGCGTGCCAACGATGGAACGTAACGCCGTAGCATATGCATTTTCTGGTGCCTTACAAACGACCTTGCAAGCAAAGCATCAATTAAACGCTATGGTAAGCTGGCAACGCGTTTATTTCTCAGATGCAGGCACCGTGACGGATACTACTTCGGCGCTTTCCGATGAACGAACAGGAAGTTTTATGGTTTCGTATCAGGCGCCACTGCCGCGTCGCATGCAATTGAATTTGGCGGTTAATTCCGATTTCATTTCCACGCCGGAGATTGATAGTTCCTGGCAAGTCATGAATTACACGGCGGATCTGTTAATTCCAATCGGAACACATTTCTCGATTCGACCGGCGTTAGTTTACGAATTTGTTTCCAACTATACAACTCGTATGTCACCGGGCATGGAATTTGTGTATACACCGTCTACCCGATTTGGCATATCTGCAAAAGCAAACCGTCAATTGCAACTGCGTTCAGTCAGAAGTTTAGAGAAACAAAATCCGTACATTGCAACGTCTGTGATCCCCATTGTGCAGGATATTATGTTTAATGGCGAGGGGACAGCAGAACTAAAGCTTTCATCGCAATTGACGGCCCGCGCATCGTTGTCGGCACAACAAATTGCCGACTATGCTTACTGGCAACGCGATAGTAACGGCATGTTCATGCTGAATACGCTGAATGAAATTACGATTACAACCGCGGGAGTCGCCGCCACCTATGATATCTCACCCAATCAGGGATTCCAGACTGGCTTCTATTATGTCATCGACAATTCGGATGTCGACGCTATTCCGTATCTGGAAGACTTTCGCATCCCGTTTGAACTGACGATGCAGTTACCGTATCACATCGGCATTCAGGCGTCAGCCATCTGGATGGGCACGCGTTATGCTGATCTTGCAGCTACCCAAAAACTGGTCGATTATGTCACTGGCTCATTCCGGGTTGAAAAACAACTGGGGAAACACATGACGCTGTATTCCCAAATTGACAACGCTAATGACAGCAATTATGAAGTCTGGCAAGGCTATCCGGCGTTTGGATTTTACACATTGATAGGGATCAGTGGCAAATGGTAGCGGCAAAAACCTGGATCGAAATTACTGTCCCCGTGACGTCCGAATCATCGGAACCTATTGCCAATTATCTGTTTGAACTGGGATGCAGCGGTTGTTACGAGCGTAACGACGAACTGGTAGCCTATTTTTCACCGGATCAGTGGAATGATAGAATAGCCGCAGAATTGACACACTATTTGAGTGAGCTGACTCAACTCGGCTTCACTGATATTTCCACCCAATTTACCATCACTTCAATTCAGGATAAGGACTGGAACGCCTCCTGGAAAGCGTCGCTCGCGCCAATTTCCGTGATGCCCGGCCTGATTATCAAGCCAAGCTGGATTGATTATCAGCCGATGGATGGCGATGTGATCATCGAAATCGATCCGCAGATGGCATTTGGTACAGGCATGCATGCCACGACTCAGCTCATGCTCCGGCTAATGCGTCCGTTGGTGACACCCGGCTCGTCAGTTTTGGACATCGGCACTGGCTCCGGCATTCTAGCAATCGCAGCCGCTAAACTGGTTACTTGTACCGTAATTGCATTTGACAACGATCCCATCGCTACAGAAACAGCGCGTATAAATTCAAGATTAAATAATTGTGCGGATATGATCGAATTTTTTACTGGCACGACGGCAAGTATCGGCTCCCTGCATTTCGATCTGCTGATCGCCAACGTGAATCGCGCAGCAATTCAGAGCATGCTGGGTGATATGAAACATCTAATGAAGCCGCACGCAAGGATGGTGCTGTCCGGAATTTTGACTGATGAAGTGCATTTAATTCGGGATGCACTGGCGCAACTGTCGATGAAAATTGTGACACTGGAAACACAGGATGAGTGGTCGGGGTTGGTGGTGACGATGAATTAAGGGCGTTTAAAATGCCCATTTTCTATTTATATTCGTCCCACTGCCAGGCATCTCAAATCCGATTATGCAATCAAAAAAATAAAGGCAGAATGATTTTTTAATTATTCTGCCCAATTATAAATTTTATCCATCCAAGACATCATATATTTAAAAATACAATTACAAAGCACCGCTACACGAAAACGCCGATGTGGGTATCTTGGCCTTCTTAATTTTCGGAGTTTCGTATTCAAGGCTTAATCCACAACCGCCGCCTTTTTGAAAAAACTGCACATCAATACGATGCATGCCCTGCTTCAAATAGGCTTTTCCGCTTTTCTCAATCATCGCATGAAGACCATCGTTATCGACGATCAGGCTATCATTAATGCTCAATTGGCCGCCATCATCCGATGATAAATAGAATGTATAAATATCGTCTTCAGGTGCGTAAAAATAGCCTGTATACTTAATGGCAAACATTTCACTTTGCTTGCGTTCCTCCAGGTTGAAATTTTGCGTTATACCCGATTTCATCGCTTTCAATTGTGTAAAATCCGGCATTGTATCCCAGTCGCCTTCATAGTAAGTATAAGCCAGACCATTTTTTAAATCCGGTAATTCAGTTTGTGCTTCAAACTTTGGGACAAATTTTATGCTCAGCTCGGCGATTTTTCCCGATAAGCCCATTTCAAACATCGGAACCGCCTTAATGACTGTTGGTTTCGTAATTGTCATGGCATTTTGGTACTGTGCCGAAGTCCCGGCCGGGAATGAACCATCAAGTGTAAAATAAATATCACCGGTTTTACTTTTCATTTTGACAGTCACTTCGTCACCGGGAGCGATGAGATCGCCCTCGGAGATGATTTCCACCGGCTCGGGACTCCAGCCTTTGAAAATGAATTTCAAACCGTTGTACATTCCTTTGTAAGAAACGGTTTCGTGCCATTCATCCGGGTATTTTTCGTATTTCCATTTCAGGTCCCGGGGAGCACGTTTCTTTAGAACTTCTGCCAGCGAGCTGACGCCCATGCTAAATCCTTCATTGGCCAGTGTAATATAGAGTCGATTGTTTAATTCCGGGTGCTGCATCAACAATTGTCCTGTTCGGGCAATCATAATTTGATTATCCCACCACATACTCGGGCTGGTGGCAATGTAAGCATTAAAAAAGGATGGAGCGGTGGTAAATGCGTGCATCACAAACACACCGCCAAAAGACGATCCGAAAAGTACGCGGTATGGGTATGTACGATAATTTTTCTCAACAAATGGCGTCAATTCATCCGTAATAAATTTCAAAAATTTATCGGCTTCGCCCGTAGCACCGTTTTTATCGCGGGTTGCTGGCGGCAATAAATCGTGATTTCGCCGATCCATTGTGTGAACCGAAACCAGAATCATTTCAGGCATGAACCGGTTGCACAGCGTTCCATGAGCCTGTGTGGCATGGTTGAAGTGCCACTGGCCATCGGTAATATAAAGCACCGGATAACGGTTGTCCGATGTTTCATACCCACCGGGCAACGCGACCTGAATGATCCGATCCTCATCCATAATATTTGAATGCAACGTAAACGAATAACCGATTGTCACCGGTTTGGTTTGAAGTTGATCGAATGCAGGAATTTTGTCATCGTTAGCTGATAAAGTCCGAATTGATGCGATTAGTAATACAAGAATGAAAAGAAAACGAACAATATAATTCGATTTCATGCGAATCTCCGATTTAATTTCAAGGTCAGTGAATTGGATGTAATTTAGCTGATATACAATAGTATTCCATTTAAAGTTGCATTGAAAAGTAAATGTTTTTCATTCAATACAATAATTATATACGTGCGAGTGATACAGAGCGTGCAAATTTATCGGAGATTAAATAGATGTGTGGATATTTGACTAAACCAGTAAGGTGATTTTAGGGTGAGATAACAATTCAATCTTCAAACATACTTCCGCAAACAAATCAAGCTTGTTCCGGTCCATAAATTTTTCCGATAGAATCGAAGCGCGCCATCATTAAAATCGTCAGTAAGCAACTGTAACCTGGTTAGTCCTTCCCGCTCACTTCATTCCTCGATCCCGGCCAGCAAGAGTTTTCCAATACCCTTGCCGCGAAAGGATTCATCTACAACCACATCTTCCACAAGACCAACACGGCCGCCTTCAGCCGTAGATATCAACGTTTGTATAGTTGCCATACCGACGATGGTAAATTTTGCCATTTTTCATCTTTCCGCCACCAAAACGCAAGCGCTTGGCCGTTTCAACAGCTCTTCCAGTCCCTGACGTTGTTTACACGCATTTACTTCAAAATCAGCTTCTATTGTAAACAACTGACGCAGCAGCCATACCATGTTGTCGATGTCTGCGGGTTCTGCCCTGCGAATTGTGACATTTGTTTTGAGCTGAATAATCGAGTCTATTATCATAATCAAACCATCCCTTCAACAGTAAAGCGCTCATGAAAGCAATCGGAATTGTAAATATAATAATATTTGAATAAATTCCAAATAACATTAACTTAAAATGATTATGAACATATATCAGCTAAACCGTTGCCTGAGTCTGCCGTCTCGCACCGTTCGTGTTCCGATGCATCGGAACACGAACGGTGTCGAAGGCAACAGTCTCTTGGTATTCAACGAAATTATGTCTGCTGTAACATCCAGCCTTCGACAAGCTCAGGCCTCAGTTCTGAACATAAATTGCTGAGTTATCTACATAATCATTTAACTTAATATAATTCGCGAATCAGCAGCATAATTCATACACTTCCGCTTATTCTCAGGCATCCGGTGCGTTTTGCCGCATAGCGGATGAAACGATTCCGGTGGGAAATACACAAACACATCGTCTTTATCAATTCGGTTAAATACAGTTTTCGGAACAGTCGCCTTTATCTGATGTCCCATCACATCGATAATCACATCAAACATCGCACCGTTGGAGATTATATGAAAGACATGCCCTGGCAAACAATTCCTGTCGTATTTACGATTCGTGAGAATGACTTTTTCCGGATGAATACAAAATGATATCGATTCATTATCTTCTATCACTGGAAATTTGGGCAGATACAAAAGCAACGATTCGTGATACTCGTTCGCTGCGACATGAACATGCACATTATGCTTAATTTCACGCACAATACGCCCATCAAAAATGTTCGTAATCCCCATAAATTCAGCCACAAACGATGATTTGGGTTTGTAAAAAAGCTGTTCAGGAGTTTCTGTTTGCACGATTTTCCCCTTGTGTATAATTGATATATTATCTGCAAGAAAAAAAGCTTCGGTTTTATTGTGCGTTACATGAATTATCGTCATGTTCAGTTCATGATGAATTTGTTTCAACTCAAGACGGATTTCTTCCTGCAGCGATGTGTCGAGACTGCCAAGCGGCTCATCCAGCAACAAAACCTCCGGCTCCAGCGCCAGCGCACGGGCCAACGCGACCCGCTGTTTCTGGCCGCCGCTAAGCGTTGCCGGATATTTTTTTAGATAACGGGCCAGGCCGGTAATTGCCGCGTATTTATCAATTTTTAGATTGATCGTTTTTTTTGAACAACCTTGCGCCCGAAGGCCAAATGCAATATTATCGTGCACCGTTAAATGCGGAAACAGCGCGAAATCCTGAAACACCAAGCCGACCGAACGCTCCTGCACCGAGGCCATTGTCACGTCCGTTCCATGAATATAAATCCGGCCGCGATCGGGGCGGATAAATCCGGCAATTGTCTTCAGCAACACGGTTTTCCCCTCGCCGCTAGGACCAAGAATCACATGATATTCCCCGGCGTTTACCGGCAAATTCAAGTCGTTGAATACCGGGCAATCACCAAATTTTTTGAATATATGTTCAAGTCTGATAGACATTTGTTTTACTCATTGTTGATTTAAACAGAATCAGGAAAAACAGCGAAAACAGCGTCAGAATTAATGCCATGGCGTTGGCGTGCCCTTGCTCGCCGCTCATCGCGCTCATATAGATGGCGAGCGTCATGGTTTCGGTTTTCATGGGAATGCAGCCTGCCACCATGGAAGTGGCGCCAAATTCGCCCAGTGCCCTGGCCCATGTCAGAATGAGTCCGGCGATGATGCCGTTTTTACTGAGCGGAATAATCATGGCGCGCAGCGTAAAAAACCGGGACGCCCGCAACGATGCGGCTGCCTCAAACAAATTTTCAGGAATGGCGCTGATGCTTTCGCGCACGGTCTTTATGAAAAACGGCGCGGCGACCATGAGCTGCGCCAGAACAATTCCCTTTTGCGTGAAGATGATGTCTATCCTTAAGCCGCTTAACATTCCGTCATTGCCGAACATCATTAAAATCGCAAGGCCCGTGATAAGCGGCGGCATCACAATCGGCAGTTCGATCAGCGCATCGCACAGCGCCCTCCCGGGAAATGTTTTTCGCGCCAGCACATATGCCACCGGTAATCCGATCACAAACGTTATGAGCATCACAATGAAAGACGTTTTTATACTCAACCAAATCGCCGTCACTAACCGGGAAGTTTCCAGTATTTGCCGCAGATCTTCCTGGGTAATTGAAAATGCCAGTGTCAGCACAATCATCACAATCGAAGTAAAGAAGATACTTGAAAGCACGATGAACGTTGTGTTAAATACTACCGATTTATTTTTATTTAGAATTTTCATGATTTTTGACTTTTAGCGCGACGTTTTGTTATTGCCCCCGTTTGAAGGGGGACGATTCTGACCTACTCGCTTGCAAGTGTAGTTCAGAATCCGGGGGATGTTCGCACCATCACTGACATCCTCCCTGCTTTCGATAATTCGAAATCTACTTATATGTCTCAAATCCATGCTTCTCAAAAAAATCAATGCCTTCATTCAACACAAAATCAATATACTTTTTCACGGCCTCAGATTCATTCTCTGTTTTCATTCGGCAAATTGGAATATATGAAATGTGATTGAACGCCGCTGGAATTTCAACGACTCTTACTTTACTCGATTGCAATGCGTCCGCTCGCCAGACTATGCTGGCGTCGGCTACGCCCTGTTCGACCCAGAGTATCAATTGCTTCACGGTGATTCCCTGCGCGCACAACGGAATATCATTTTTATTGATAGATGCGCTCCCTAAAATCTTTAATGTGGTATTGCCAATTGCGCACGCATCGGGATCACCGAAAACTAGTTTCAAATTGGATTGTGTTATGTCAAATAGCGACTGCACCAAGTTGTTTTTTAATGGTGCAATAACCACCGGAATGTGTTTCACAATCGGATACACATTGCTGACATAGCCTTTCTCTTTTAACACCAGCGCCCATTTTTCTGAGCCGGCGATAAAAACATCGGGGTGAATGCCAGCCAGAACTTTGTTCGCGAGCCGACCAGTGCCACCATAATCGTAAATCACCGTTACATCGTGAATGTGCTCAAACGCTGCGCCAACCTCATCCAGTGGAAAGCGCCCACCGATTGCAGCAAAAACCAAAATCTGCTCTTTTGCTACGGACACGCCAGTCCATTCCATCACCGTAGGCAAGATGCTAATTGTTAATAAGAAGATCGCTGCACGCTTCGCAATCCTCGAGCGCGTCGAGAATATCATCAATTTTGTTTTCAGTAACACCGCCGTACCACCAGCCTTTCGGATAAATAATCATAATCGGACCATGCTCGCACGCTTTGAGGCAGCCGGTGCTGGAGATCATTGCATCGAGCCCGCGATCGAGAATTTCGTTTTCCAGATATTGCAGCAAATCCACCGCGCCCTTTTTGTTACAAATGCCTTGAGGCTCGCCGCTGACGCGAAAGCTGTTGCAGACAAAAATGTGATATTCAGGTGTTTGCATTGTTAGGTTCCTTTATTTATTTTTTCTTTGATCCCTGCTTGCGAATGTTAAAAGACGCCAATTTTAATAAGCGAGCGGCAGACGATTCCCATCGTCCGCCGCATCTCTTTCCACTAACTCATAATTAACCAATAGGAGAATGAAGAATGTACAATTTTATTAACCACAGCCCATACGATCGCCAGCGCAGCCGTCGCCGCATGTACGTTCACGCAACGGCGCGCGAATCGGCCGGCCAGAATAAATGGCGTCGAGGCCATCTTCGATCAGGCCCTCCATCACCTCAATCGTAATACCCATCTTGCCGAGAATCGCGCCGGGTTTCGAACCAACGCCGCTGACCAAAATCGTGCGGCAGTCGTTCAACAAGCCAGCGAGATCGCGCCAGCGTTGGTCCCCGCCGCCGCGCTGCGGCGCCTTGCGAATTTCAATAAGCTCGAAGCCATCAATTTCTTTCGCAAAAATGAAAAATTCGTCGGCGTCACCCAAATGCAGATTCACCAGCGCGCCTTCCATTGTTCCAACCGCCACATAGGGTTTGTCGCTGCTATGTGTTGCGGTCATGCGCGCGGACTCCGACAGCGTCGCTAACGCGTCGGCCGACATGGCCTGACCGATAAGGCCGACAGCATCGGCCCGGCAGCGGCCGCAATGGCGCATTTGCGGAATGAACGCCGCGGCAAGCGAGCGTACGGCATTGATTTCCTTCGGCGCCAATTTGCGCACCTTTTCAAACGGCGTACCATCCACCGGATAGACGGGAATGCAATTTTGAATATCCGCGCCATGATTTGCCAACTCTTTTGTCAACTCATACACATGATGATCGTTGACGCCGGGCACAACAATCGTGTTGATTTTCACCGTCAATCCAACAGCTTTGAGCGCTTTTAACGCTTTGTACTGCTGCGCCAGTAAAATGCGCGCGCCGTCCTGTCCCGGATACATGCGCTTCTGAAACCGTACCCAGCTATAGAGTTGAGCGGATATTTCCGGATCGATTGCATTGATCGTCAGAGTGATATGGCTCACCTGTAGTTCTGCCAACTCTTTCACGTAAGGTTCAATCATCAATCCATTTGATGACACACAGAGCAACATGTCGGGAAATTCGTTTCGGATCAGCATCAGGGTTTCCATGGTTTCATCTGGATTGGCAAACGGGTCACCGGGACCAGCAATGCCTACGACAGACAGGTTCGGCACTTTCACCACCATCTGCTTTACATAATGCAACGCCTGTTCCGGGCTGAGTAAATTGCTCGATACGCCGGGACGGCTCTCATTGACGCAATCAAATTTCCGGTTGCAATATTTACACTGAATATTGCATCGCGGCGCTACCGGCAGATGAAGCCGCGCATGCGTGTGCCGGACTTTATCGTTAAAACATGGGTGATTTTCTAAGTTTAGTTTCATAATGCACGCTGTCTATTTATGGTCTATTTCTGTCTTTTCATTTTTAAGCTCTAAAACAGCTTTTTGGAGAACGGAAAAGGGACAAAGGAAAACTATTTAATTTTCCCTGTTATCTGTTCTCCATCATCGGTGTTCCATTTTATAGAAATGCACGGGCGCAAATCGAATTCAAATCAAATATCATATTCAGCACAAATTCGACTGTTATTTTCCTTTCTCCATTCAAGCATATGCGCCCGATTGCATTTCCTTTTTATATTTGAAAAATAGAATAGGGATGTTGATAGAACACGGATATGACGGATAAAAACGGATTATTAGTGATCAAACTTATCGAAAACTTGACTGAATGAATGTGACTTTTCTCATGTAAATTCAAATCCGTGTCAATCTGTTCCATCCGTTTCATCCGTGTTCTATTTTGCTTTACATATATGAATATCCCACATCCGACGCAGCCTGATTCGCTTCAATCACTGCATTAACAATGCGATCAAACAATTGCTGCGTGCCCTGATAGCCCAGATGCTGAATCCGCGCCGCGCCAAACCGGTCATGGATCGGGAATCCGATACGAATTAGCGGAATATTGAGATCGCGGGCAATTCGGAACGCTTTGCTGCTGCCAATCAACAGATCGGGTTTTAACGAGGCCGCCATCTCCGCAATGTCCACAAAATCAGCGTTTTCCAGCACACGAACTTTTGCAGAGATATCCGGCGCCACATCAGTGATTTTCGCTTTCAAGCGTCCGGTTTTTGCGCCGGTCGCGGCTAGCACCGGAATGATACCGATTTCGGACAGAAACGACGCCATACTCACCAGAAAATCCTGATCGCCATACACGATCGCCTGTTTGCCGAACAGATATTTATGTGCATCCACATACGAATCAAGCAGGCGGCCGCGTTCATTTTTATGCCAGACCGGTATGGGACGTTCGCATACTTCTTCCAGCAGCTTAAAGAACCGGTCGGTCAATTGAATCCCGATTGGCATGTCCAATTGATGCACGGGTACATCGTGGTTTACGGCGAGCCAGCGCCCGGCTGTTTTCGCTGCATCGAATGTGGATGAAAACTCGATCGTCGCCTGTGCAGCGCCCATCTTTATTATATCATGAATTCGCGTTCCGCCCTCGGGAATATGCTGATAATCGTTCCAGGTCGCGCCATCGACCGTGTCGGAATAATCGGGCGTCAACACATAGTCGAGGCCATAGTCGGCAAGTACATTCTTCAGGTAGCGAATATCCGCCGGCGACACCATGTTGGGAATAATGTTGATAAACGGCTGTGTTTCGCCACCCTGGGCAATGGCCGCCACGATTTCCCGCACGGTGTTGAAGTATCCATCCGCATGCGTGCCGGTGTAGCTTGGCGTTGACACCGAGACAAGCCGGGGAATGTAAAACATATCCTTTTCGTGTTGAAATTCCTTGAGATAATGTTTAACATCGTCGCCAATAGTTTCTGACAGGCATGTTGTAGCGATCCCGATCATGCGCGGATTGTATTGCCGTGTGACATTTTTTAGCCCGGTAAACAAATTTTGTTTTCCACCGAAAATCGCCGTGTCTTCGCTAAAGCTGGATGATGCAATATCCACCGGTTCCTTAAAATGGCTGATCATGTAGCGCCGAATATACGTTGCGCAGCCCTGCGAGCCATGCAGCAACGGTACGGTTTTCTCAATGCCCTTAAACGCCAGGCACGCGCCCAACGGCGTGCACAGCTTGCAGGCGTTTCGGGTGACGATGTATTTTTCGGTGGTTTTCATAATTTTAGTTCTCTCTGTTCATATTCCCCCTTCGAAGGGGGGACGATTTCGACCTGTCGAAATCTGGGGGGATGTTCAACGTGCGGTGCGGACATTCCCCGGAACCTGACCTACGTTCGCAAGCGAACAAGTCAGAATTGTCCCCCTTTGAAGGGGGAATTTATTTATTTTTTCAAAAGCTTCCACACCGGGCTATTCACCGACGAATGGACTTCTTTGGCAAAATTAATCATTCCCGGAAATCCGGCCAACGCCTTTTTCCGTTCATGATTGTGATCGCAGAAGCCGATGCCGAGCTTGTACGCCACGGGCCGCTCCTTCACTCCGCCGATAAACAGGTCGACGTTTTTCTCTTTGATATATTTGGCAATCTCCAGCGGATTGGTGTCGTCCAACAGCACCGTGCCGTCATCACATAGTTGTAGCAGCAGTTCGTAATCCTGTTTGTTACCGGTCTGCGATCCCGCGACAACGGTTTTCATCCCGAGTGTACGCAGTGAGCGAACTAACGAGAACGCCTTGAACGCGCCGCCGGTGTAAATCGCCGCCCGTTTACCTGCCAGTAGTTTACGATACTTTTTAATGTCCGGCATAATCGCATTGATTTCATCCCGCACCATGTCGATCGTCCGCGTTTTCATCTCCGGATCTTTGAAAAAATCCGCCACGTCGTACAGCGATTTGGACATGTCTTCTATTCCGAAATAGGAAACGCGGATAAAGGGGATACCATATTTCTCTTCCATCATCGTCGCCAGATGGATCATCGAGCCGGAGCATTGCACCACATTCAGGCTGGCGCCATGCGACCGGCGAATGTCATCTATCCGGCCGTCGCCGGTCATGGTGGCGACGACTTGTACGCCCATCCGTTCGTAGTAATCGCGAATCATGTATAGCTCGCCGGCCAAATTAAAATCGCCCAATATATTGATGCTGTGTTTCCGTATCCCCTCCGTGGATCCGGTCCCAACCAGTTTGAACAACGCCCGGCATGCCGCCACATAACCCGTTTTTTTCGATCCTTTAAATCCCTCCGACGACACCGGAATCACGGGAATACGTTTTAACTGCGATACTTTCCGGCACACCGCGTCCATATCATCGCCGATCAAGCCGACGATGCAGGTGGCGTAAATAAATGCTGCCTTCGGCTGATAGGCATCGATCAATTCCAGCAAAGCTTGTTCGAGTTTTTTCTCGCCGCCGTAAATGACATCCTTTTCCTGCAAGTCGGTGGAAAAACTATTCCGATGCAACTCCGGCCCGGATGATAACGCACCGCGGATATCCCACGTGTACGCCGCGCATCCGATCGGGCCGTGCACAATATGCAACGCATCGGCAATCGGATATAGCACAACCCGCGAACCGCAAAACACGCACGCCCGCTGGCTCACCGAACCGGCGACGCTGTTTTTTTCACAGCTTATGTCGAACGGCTTTGAGCTGTCGTCGTAAACCTGGCCTTTTCGTTGTTCAAGAATATCAATCACGGAGTTGCTCCAAATAAGTATAAATCGTTCCGTCCCCGACTGGTCGGGGCGGAATGCAGTTGGGACGGTCGCCGTCCCATCTTTTTAGTTACACATAGCAGAGCGATGCTGCTGCATTCCCCAGTAGACCGGGGGAACGATGTTCTGGTTGAAATCTGACGGCTGATCGCTGACAGCTTCATCCTACATCACCAATTCAAAACTGGTTTCCGGCGCGTTTCTATCTTTTCTATCCATCAGCGCCGACAGGATCTTTTCCAGAATCAGCATGCCGCCAGTGTAGCCAAGCACCGGGAAATAACTGTGGCCGATCCGATCCAGCACCGGGAAGCCTGTCCGGATAAATGGAATATCTTCATCACGGGCGATGTATTTGCCGTAGGTGTTTCCGAGCAGCAAGTCGACTGGCTCGTTTTTAATCCACTGATGTAGTCGAAACATATCCGCATTGGGACCGTTTTTCACGTTGTATTCAAAACCGCGCCCGTCGAGCAGGCCGCGGATTTGTATTTCGAACCGTTTACCCGGTGTGCCGCTGACAATGTGCACCGGCTGCATATCCAGATTCACCAGAAATTCCGTCAATGGAATCAGATGATCGGGATCACCAAACAGCGCGACTTTCTTGCCATAAAAATATTGATGCATATCCGTAATGATGTCAACCAACCGGCCACGCTCTCTGGTCAGTTCTTCCGGCACCGGTTTTTCTGAAGTCAAACTGAGCGATTCCAGGAACCGGTCGGTCGCCGAAATACCAATCGGTAGTTCGAGCGTTTCATAGGGCACGCCGCATTTTGCATGTAATAATTTAGCTGCGTCTTTCGAGGCGAACGCGCCCAATGCCAACGTGGCTTTACTATCGCCGGTTGATTTTAGCTGTTCGATGGTCACGCCTCCTTTTGGGAAAAATTCATGCGTTCCGGTTTGCGGCGCATCGAGCACATCCGACGTATCGGGGAATAGCACAATGTTCACGCCCATCAGCGCGGCGATCCGTTTAATTTCCCGCATGTCCGATGGCTCCACCCAGCCGGATACAATATTTATTTGATCGAGCGTTTTGTCGGTCGATTTGGCAAAATAGTCGACCATGCCTTTGGTCATATTCGCAAATCCGGTAACGTGCGAGCCCACGTAACTTGGCGTGCTGGCATGGATTACAAATTTGCCATCCGGCACTTTGCCGTCTTCCCTGGCTTTTCTGGCGATCTGTTGAACATCGTCGCCGATTGTCTCGGACAGGCAGGTGGTGTGAACCGCGATTATATCCGGTTCATAAATAGTGAAAATATTATCGATGGCCGTAACCAGATTGGCTTGTCCGCCGAATACTGATGACCCTTCGGTGAATGAACTGGTCGCCGCCATGATCGGTTCTTTATAGTGCCGGGTCAATGTGCTACGGTGATACGCACAGCACCCCTGAGAGCCATGGCTGTGCGGCAAGCATTTATGGATGCCCAACGCCGCGTACATGGCGCCAATCGGCTGACATGTCTTCGCCGGATTTATCGTTAGAGCTTTGCGCTCGGTGATTTCTTTTGGTGTATGTCGTAACAACATGGTAATTCCTCATTTTTTTAAATTCCCCCTTTGAAGGGGGACGATTCTGTCACCGCCCGCTTGCGGGCAAAGGGACAGAATCAGGGGGATGTTAATCGTTAAGTATTAGCTAAATCGTTTGGGTTGAACATCCCGCCAATTCCAGACCGTACCCGCGAGCGGGCGGTCTGGAATATCCCCCAGCGCTGAGAAACGCACTGGATATTCGACCTTCGAAGGGGGAATTTGTACGGGAAAGTTTCACGTCTCACATTCAACAAAGTGTATGGACTCCACGAACAATAAGCTGATAAGGGATGGTTTGATGGTTTCAGCAGCCAACTGCTGTGGAGTCCATCCTTCGTACAAGCTGCTTCATCGTAAAAGCGGCGATTGGCTATTGGCGCTTGGTTGTTGGTTTTTTAAGCTAAAAGCTAAACCCTGTCTCGTTGCCATTTTGTGATAATATTGTTAACAGACGAAGGGGCAATGGCTAATCGCTTGTTATTAATCATCACTTCCCAACTTTGCTCTTATTTTGGGACCGCCATTTTCCCACGGGGCCTTGATCAATCCCCAAATGCTGCTGTTAACCATGCGGTCAATTTCTTTATAGAAATTAATCGCGCCGTCGAACGCGGCGTACGGGCCGCCGTAATCGTAACTGTGCAACTGTTTCAGCGGCACACCCATTTTTTGCACGACATATTTTTCTTTAATGCCAGCGCAGAAGATAGCCGGCTTGTAGTGCTCAATCAATTTTTCCATTTCATAATGACTGAGATCATCAATTACCAGCGTCTCTTTTTCCATTTCCGGCATCATGCCATCGTAATCTCTGAACGTGATGCCTTTGGCGGCTAAACGGCCAATTTTGGCCTCATCCGCCCGCGGCGCGTATTTTTCCGAATCCGCTTCTACCGTTAATTCTTCGATGTTCCTGCTGTCTGCGTCAATCTTGATGTTCGGCAGCACAGCGCGGCCTTCATAATCGTCACGATGCCCGAACTCGTAGCCAGCCGCTACAGTTCTCATGCCCAATTCGCTGAACAACTCCTGATAGTGGTGCGCCCGGGAGCCGCCGACAAACAACATCGACAACTTGCCTTCAGTCCGCGGCCGGATTTCTGCCAGAACCGACTTTACTTTTGCCAATTCACGAGCGATGACTTCTTCAACTTTGTTCATCAGTTCATCATCTTCAAAAAATGCTGCCATTTTGCGCAATGATTTTGCCGATGCGTCGGCGCCGATAAAATTAACCTTCATCCAGGGAATGCCGTATTTCGTTTCCATCATCTCGGCTACATAGTTGATCGAGCGGTGGCACATAATTAAATTCAAATCCGTGGTGTGCGAATTTTCAAACTGATTAATGGTGGAATTGCCGCTAAACGTGGCGACCAGCTCAAACCCGCATTCAGCAAAAATCCGCTCTATTTCAAACGCATCGCCGCCGATGTTGTATTCACCCAGCAAGTTAACGCGGAATTTTTTGTCGCCTTTAATTTCATCATCACGGCCAACCAGATGCTTGAACAACTGATTGTTGGCGATGTGATGGCCGGCGGACTGACTCACGCCTTTATAACCTTCGCAACTGAAGCCGAACACGTTGCAATCGCCGAGTTTTTCGCGCATCTCTCTGGCCACGGCGTGCACATCATCGCCAATCAGCCCGACCGGACAGGTGGAGAAAATGCCAATCGCTTTGGGATGAAACAGATCATAGGCTTCCTGAATCGCCTGTTTCAATTTCTTTTCACCACCGAACACAATATTCTCATCTTGCATATCGGTGGAGAAACAGTATGTCATATAATTTTCACCATCCGGGCTGTCGGGCAATGTCTGATTTCGCCGGGTCAACCAACTGTAAAATCCGCAGCCAATCGGGCCGTGCGTTATGTTGACGATATCGCGGGTCGGGCCGAGCACCACGCCTTTACATCCGGCGTATGTACAGCCACGCTGCGTGATGATTCCGGGAATGGTTCGCACATTGGCCTGAATTTCCTGTCCCGAACCAGGCGCATTTACAACGATTGCTTTATCCCGCTTCTTTGCCACTTTGCGGGGATATTTTTTGAGTATTTGTTCCTTTACAACATCAGGGGCCGGCAATTTTGCACTCATACCATTCTCCTTCCGTTAACTGATAACCGCTTCCCCGGACTGTCCGGTGCGGACGCGCACGGAGTCGAGCACAGGCATGACAAAGATTTTCCCATCGCCTGAATTTCCGGTTTGATTTGTTTTAATGATCGTTTCCACTGTTTTTTCCACCATCTTATCGGGCACAACAATGGTGAGCAGACGTTTGGGCACGAGACGCGGTCCCTGTCCGAGCAAAGCGATCGCCTCGGGCTGGCCTTTTTCCGCGCCCTGCAAAATACGAAAATCCACCATGCCTTTGCCACGGCCAAGCACCTTTCCTGTCGCGGTAAATGATGAGACGCCCGCATCGGCCAACGCCCGTTTCGTCTGATTTATTTTATTAATTCGGATCACCGCCATAACTTCTTTCATAATAAAATCCTTTATCTGAAAAATCAAAGGTGAAACGTGAAATGTGAGATGTGAGACGGAAGAGATGAAAAGTGAATAGTGAAAGGGAAATAGTGAATTGAGTCAAGATTCACAGATCACCAATTTCTGATTACCGATCACCATTTTCGCTAGCGCTCCGCTTCCGTTCGTTCAGCTTTCCTTAAACCCCGAACTAATCGTATACATCTCCTCCACGGGAGTGATGAAAATTTTGCCATCGCCAAACGCGCCGGATTTGCCGGTTTTGGCATATTGGCAGATTGTGCCGACGACAAAATCCTTATCCTGGTCCTTTACAACCATCATCAATAGTTCCTTGGGAAGTTCATCATAAACCACGTCGCCAACCTTCAATCCTTTTTGCTGACCCCGGCCAGCCACGCTGACTTTTGTTACCGCCGGGAAACCGGCTTCCAACAGTCCTTCCAAAATAGCATCCGATTTTTCCGGACGAACGATTGCTCGTATCATTACCATGTTGTTGCTCCTTCCCATTAATTGGCAATGCCAAAGTCAATTAACAATTTTTCCAGTTCCTCGATTGCCAGCGGCTTGGGAACGATAAACATCTTATTTCCATCGATTTTTTTTGCCAGTGCCCGATATTCATCGGCTTGCGGATGAGTAGAGTCGTAATCGATGACTGTTTTCCGGTTGATCTCGGCGCGCTGCACCATGTTATCGCGCGGGACAAAGTGGATCATTTGCGTGCCCAACTGTTTGGCCAACTCATTAATCATTGCTGCTTCGTTGTCGACCATCCGGCTATTGCAGATCAGACCGCCCAATCGTACGCCGCCGGAATCAGCAAACTTTACGATTCCTTTGCAGATATTATTGGCCGCGTACATGGCCATCATTTCGCCGGAAACAACAATGTAAATTTCTTCGGCTTTGCCATCGCGGATCGGCATGGCAAAGCCACCGCAGACCACGTCGCCGAGCACATCATAAAAGGCGTAGTCAAGTCCTATATCTTCATTATAAGCGCCAAGCTGTTCAAGCAAATTAATCGATGTAATGATACCGCGGCCAGCGCAGCCCACGCCTGGCTCCGGCCCGCCTGATTCAACACATCGCACATCGCTAAATCCCTCTTTTAAAACATCTTCCAATTCGATATCCTCGCCTTCTTCACGCAACGTATCAAGCACAGTTTTCTGCGCCAAACCGCCTAACAACAAACGCGTCGAGTCTGCTTTCGGATCGCAACCAACAACCATTATTTTTTTACCCATTTCAGCCAGGCCAGCGACGGTATTCTGCGTCGTCGTCGATTTCCCAATGCCGCCCTTGCCATAAATCGCTATCTTACGCACGGTGTATCTCCTTTCACAAAAAATGTATTCGTTAAATATGCTGGAGCCGCCACTCCCGGCGGCATATAAAAAAGCCGCGAATCAAGGTTCTATTCGCGGTAAAGTTGTATGAAAAGTTGTACGTTTTCACCCTTGCTTAATGCAACGGGTGTGCCAGTTTAGAAATTCTCACAAAAATATTTAATAACTATTTTGTAGTCAATTGATAATCAATGAATTAGTAGATGATATATTTGTCATCTTTATATATTTTTCAAATCATCCACCACGCATGTCGATGGAAATAATAGTCACATTCTTTGTGATTTTATTTATATTAAAAAAGGCAGAACTACGAATGACACGAATAACCACCAATTGATATTTTTTAAGTTAGCTGTTTTTTTGTGTGTTTTGCCTGTTTCGTGGTTCCACTTTAAATTTGCAAGGAGGTGATCGACGTAGAGTTGATTCATCGGCAGGAGAGCGGATAGCTAAAAAGTGACAAAAATTTCCACATTATAAAGCGAAAAGGAAATAATTGTTAGTTTTGCAGATGCTATCTTGTTCGGCAAGTCCATAATTAGACAAAAATCAATGTCCTTAAGTTAAGGTGGATTTTTCAGTGAAAGGAGCGCAATCCTTTTATGGATTGCATATTTAAGCAGCGCATACCTATATCGTTTCATTAGTATATTTATATTAATGTAAACAGACGATGAAGGCGCTGCACTCCTGTTGATTTGCTAAACTTAATGACATTGAATCAAAAATAAAAGTTATTTTCATTTTCCTTTAATTTTTGTAACGATAACATCATATTTGACATAATGATGGCGAAAACTTCCTTGGCCTAAGAGCCTTAAACTTCTTTATATTATCTACCGTTATTCATCATCTGGCAAGGCAATTCCTTCTGCCTGCAGCTCCTTGAAAAACCAATTTAAAAAATATCTCACAACACTCAAACCAGGAGTACGTCATGAAACGCACGATTATGTTCATCTTAATATCATTAACTATAAACGCGCCACTTTTGGCTCAACACACATTCAATGTCCAGGGCGTTCTGCGGGGCGCCAATGGCAAAGCTGTTCCCAATGGGAATTATCCACTAACCTTTAACCTGTATACAGCAGCAACCGGTGGATCGAGCATTTGGTCGGAACAACACAACAGTGTAACAATTACGAATGGTGTTTATTCAGTTGAATTGGGATCGGTTAATGATTTCAGCGGCGTTGATTTCACGCGAAAATATTTTCTGGGGCTTACAGTGGGCAGCGATCCGGAAATGACACCGCGCTTGCCGCTTTCATCATTTAATTCTGCAGTGATCGGCGCTGATAATGTGTTCCCATCATCCGGCAGTGTTGGCATCGGCACAACCTCACCAGCTGAAAATGCAAAACTGGATGTAAACGGCCGAATTAAAGATCAAACAGGATTTATTGCGCCTGTCGGAAGTATTATGATTTATGCTGGTGCCACAGCGCCGCAAGGATGGTTGTTATGTAATGGCGCGACCTATTCACGAACAACATATAGTGATTTATACAACGTTATTGGCACATTGTATGGGGATTCAAATTCATCAAACTTCAAAACACCGAACCTTAAGGGACATGTCATTGTCGGACTTAATAGTTCAGAAACAGAATTTAGCTCGCTTGGAAAAACAGGTGGCGCAAAAACACATACGCTCACGACTGAAGAACTTCCAGCCCATAGCCACTCTTATAGTGATTATTATTGGCATGATAGCGGAGACACAGACGATTATGGAACTCCTAAAGGCGATGATACCGGTGAACGAAAGGATGCCAGCAGAACAACAGCAAATACAGGTTCAGCTACCGCTTTCAATATTCTCCAACCTTATATCACGCTCAATTATATCATCAAGTATTGATCATTTGAAAAAGGCAAAATCATGTGCGCACTCAAGAAACCGTTTTACATGCTATATATGATCCTAATTATGTTATTCAGCGCTCGATCGGGCTTTGGCCAAAATTACCAAATGGGCAATACGACGATCTCCGAATACGGAACGTCGGGACTGCTCAACGGCAAATCCGGCGCGACATTTAGCAGTTCGCTGATAACAATCTGCCCTCCGGTGGCAGGGAAAACTGGCAGCGCCAATTATAGTACGACATTTGGACCGTGGAGTTTTTATAATCGCGAGCCACTGGCGCCTACATTTAATGCATCCAAGGGCGACTATTCCGACCAGATTTTGCTTAGCTGGCAGACGGATCCGCTCAATCCGCCATGCAACGACAGTTGGAAAATTTTTCGGGGAAATTTGGTGATTGTGCGGCCAACGCTGGCGGATACATCCTATTCGGATCTGCAAATAACCGCCGGTCAGGAATACACCTATCATATTCAGGGAACCAATTTTTATGGATTGGGAGACCTTGGCAGCTCGATAGGTTTTGTCAATCCCAATGGTGTTATTACTGGTAGAATTACCACACCACATAACAATCCGGTTACCGATGTGGAAGTCACTTTGACACCCGCCCACGGCAATGCGCTGTTATTTGATGGCAACGACGACTATATTAAAATTCCTTATAAAAATGCACTGACGCTCACAAGTCAGGCAACATGGGAATTTTGGGTGAAGTTGAGCGAATTGGATAATCAAATGTTCATCAGTCAATACACCTCTTATAAACAGGATGGTTATTATATCAATTTTTACGACAACAAAATTTTCTTCAACCAGGGCAACAACGGTGCTTTACTTCAAACATCCAGCATACCGGATACGGTCACTGCGAATGCATGGCATCATATCGCAATAGTTAAAAACAGCGCGACTGTTACGATTTATCTTGATGGCAATAATGTAACAGCTACAACCGCCAATCATATTGATATTGTCAGCACAACCGGCGGCGTATGGCTGGGTAACACCAGCACATATTCCGAACCGCTTCATGGCATTCTGGACGAAGTTCGCATATGGAATGTGGCTCGGGATAGCGTTTCGCTTGCCCGTAATCGCAATCGTGTTGTTGAAAGCGCTGTGCCGAACTTGCTCGCCTGTTGGCGATTGGACGAAGGATTTGAAACACGAATTTTTGATTTAACCGGCCACAATCTCGATGGTGATTTACTTAACGGCCCGGCCTGGTCCAACGATCACGCTGACTTGCACATCAGTGCGTTTACTGATCGGAATGGTAATTATGAAATCAGCAGTATTTATTACGGAGACGGCACCACGTTTGCCGTAACGCCCACAAAATTCGGACATTTGCAGTGGGATCCGCCATCCAAGAATGTCACATTAAATGTTAGCGCCACTTCAGCGGATCAAATTAATTTTATGGATGAATCAATGATCCCGGTCGATGGTTTTGTGCGATTCCAGGGAACCGAATGTTATGTGCCTAATGTGGAAATAATGAATTACACCGAGACTGGCGATACAGTATCACTGACACCGCCAATGTTTACCGATACAAACGGCCATTTTACGATCGATTTTGAACCTGGCACATCTCATCAACTCATTCCGGTATTTAAAGACCATACATTTAGTCCGACCTTCATTGATGTGGATAACATTACGGAGCCACGCAATCTTGGATTCATTAACGATACTAAATTACGTACGCTAAACAAAAGCGTGGTTGGTGGACGTTGTGAGTTTCCGATTGGCACGGCAGATGTCAATATTCGAACGATAAACGATTGTTTCGATACAACTGTCACTACCTATTCCAATGGACGGATTTCTGTAAACAATTTGCCCGCCGCTGAGTTTGAAGTGATTGTGAACGCATTGAATGATAACGCTCCACCGGACGATATCAGTGCCGGCATTCAGGTGTCATTGATCGACAGTAGCGCATCTGTTAAATTTACCCATTATGAACACGTACAAGCCGAAGTGATTTGGCCGATACTGTCACACAAATCGTGTGAGAGCAATCCCGACATATCGTTCAGGGTAATTAATCAGGGTGATACCGTGAACATTGTCATCGCCGTTTTCCGGGACTACGGTAATAGCTATCGCTGCTATCTCGATTCAGGTTCAGTGACCATCACTGATAATATTGCCAATTCCGGGGCGAAAACCACTCTATACATTTCATGTCCAGATACGGTTGAACCAAGTGTCGATACCATGCCCAATTATAACCTCATTCCCGGGTTGCCCAATATTTTATCAGGTGGTGACCATCCGTTCCAAAAGAATATCACCATCGTCGCCGCAGACACCGGCGGTCAAAATATATCGATCACTGAATGGGCATATGTGTTGGGTCACAAACCACGCGGCGAATTTTTCACAACATCCACGCCAGAGTTACCGCTTCATATTTTACACGACCCACCCGGGGACAAGAGTTATGTGGAACTGGATCAGGAAACAGTGCTAACTTCCACCTGGAGTTTTGATGGTTCGGTATCTGCTGGCGACAAAACATTTTTCAAATTCAAAACAGGTTTAAAAGAAACAGTTGGATTTGGCGTCGCTACCGATATAAAAGCCCAGGCGATTAATAACCTGACATGGTCTGTTAATTTTCAAGTCGATCATGGGCACTCATGGACAACAAGCATTACTAACAGTGAAGTGTTTACGACTTCATCAAGCAGTGAAATTGTCGGAGATGAAGGCGATGTCTTTATTGGCGCGGCGTTGAATGTCATTTATGGCGTTACCGATGTACTTGAATGGGATGATGAAAATTGCACGGTGGCACAGGACACGTCGATTGTCATTGCTCCGAATAATTTTGACACATTTTATCTTTACACCGAAAGTCATGTAAAAAATACAGTAATTCCTCAACTGCTGAACGACATTCACGACACAACATCTGCAGACTTATGGCAACAAATTCTTGACATGAATAAGCACAACAGATCGCATGCACAATTTGATAAGAATATTTCCTTTACATCCGGCGCACACTATAGCAGCACAGAAAAGTATACAACAAATCATCAATGGAAATTGAATTCGAAACTCTCCGTGAACAAGACAGTGTTGGAGTCCATTGATGTTTCAGGCGGCGGCACAGGCAGCGATATTGGAACAGAAATTAATTTTGGTATAACCGTTGGTGGTGGTTACTCCAGCAGTTCGTCACAAACAACAGTAACAAAATATGTGCTTGACGATGATGATCTGGGGGACTATTTCAGTGTGGATGTGCTCACGGACAGCTTATACGGTACACCGGTTTTTCACACACGCGCAGGTGCCAGCATGTGTCCGTGGGAGCCGCACACCGCATCGCGTGAGGCAGTAAGGTTGCAAATGGATTCATACGAAGCGACAAACATTCCTCAAACAGCGAAAGCAGTGTTTACACTCAATGTTGGCAATCTGAGCCAAACTGAAGAGGAAATGACGTACGGTATCCGTGCGATTCCAGAGAGCAACCCGCATGGCGCAGTGCTGCAAATCGATGGACAGACGCTGGCCAACGCCATTATTCCTATTCAGGTCGCGGCTGGCGAGCAAAAAGAACTGACGCTAACCGTTGCCCGAGGGCCGCTGACCAATCATTATGAAGATATGCAAATCATGTTCTTTTCCACTTGTGCCTACCAGCATCAGGTCAGTACAGGACATCCAATTCCGGCTGACTCAGTCGTTTTGGCGGATACGGCGACGTTTACGGTACGGTTTGAAGAATTGTGTGAATCGAACATCACTATTTCATATCCGGCGGATGGTTGGTTATTGAACCAGGAAGACGGCGATAGCCTGAGCCTTACCGTGGCTGGCTATACCAAAAATGATCCTAATTTTGCAGTGGTTTATCTGGAATATGCGCACGATCAGGGTAGTCTGTATGGCGCAGAGTGGTTTATTTCTGATACGATTTCGATCGACACGATCCAGTCGGTGGCAACGAATTACATTCCATGGTTATGGAATGTATCGACTGTAAATGATGGGCCATACTGGATTCGCGTCAAATCACAATGCAGTGACGGCAGCTTTACCTATTCCGACGCATTGCATGGCGTGATCGACCGGGATTATCCGACTGTTTACAGTCTTCCTGAGCCACGCGATGGCGTATTGGGATCGGATGATGAAATCTCGGTCCGCTTCACCAAGCCGCTCAACTGTTATCAAACCTCTCCGGATAACTTCGAATTGTTCGACGTCACGCGAAATATAAATGTGCTAATCCGGCGGCCGATAGACTGCAACGGCTACACCATTACCATGACGCCGAACGAGCAAAACTACTTTCTCGAAAATCATACGCTGCGCGCGACTGTCAAAGATATCGTAACCAACGAAGGCGAATCGCTGCTAAAACCGGTTTCGTGGGAATTTACTGTCGATCGAAACCCAGTGCATTGGAATCAAACAACGCTTGATTCCAT
This sequence comes from Candidatus Zhuqueibacterota bacterium, assembly GCA_016931935.1. Lineage (GTDB taxonomy): Bacteria > Zhuqueibacterota > Zhuqueibacteria > Thermofontimicrobiales > Thiofontviventaceae > Thiofontivivens. The sequence continues at coordinate 37,488 of JAFGDW010000180.1, forward strand.
CGTTTATCTTAACGAAAAGTTAACGCTCTCAACGACATTGCGCAACACCGGCGCCAACGCTGCTGAATTTAGTTTCACGGGCAAACCGTGGTGGATGTCCACACCACACGCCGCGACACCGCTTCCGTGGTGGCTCGATGTGTCGCCCGCTCAAGGCGTTCTTGAACCCGGCGGCGAAGTGGATATCCGTTTCACGATGAGCGGATTTATTAATGTCGGCATTTATGAGGAAACCATTTACGCGCACACACCTGAAGGCGACGAGCCGGTCAGCATTGCCATTCGCGCGCTTCAGCGCCCGCCGGAATGGCCGTTGGATGAAAACGCTTTTCAGTACAACATGTCAATGACGGCTCAAATTTCAGTGAAAGATACGATCTCTACAGATCCGTATGATAGAATTGGCGCCTTCGTCGGCGCTGAGTGCCGCGGCATTGCCAACATCAGCAGCATTCATGCCGAATCCGTCAGCGGCGAACCGGCCATGCATGAAGTGTTCATGACAGTTCACAGCAACGCGCAGAGCGGCGAGCAGGTAAAATTCCGCGTGTGGGACGCTTCTGATGCGAAGGAATATTGGGAAATCAATCAGCATGTGAATTTTGTCAACAACGCTGTCGTCGGATCTGTGGTGCAGCCGTTGATATTGAACGCCACCGGCGCAATCGCGCAATTTCGGGAATTGCATGAAGGCTGGACCTGGTTCAGCGTGAACCTGACCCATAATGATGAGAATATGAATATCAACAATGTGTTATCGAATGAAAATCATTTTCAAAATGGCGACCGGATTGTGCATAAATACCAGTTTGAATCATACAGCGAGGCGACCGGGCAATGGAAACCAGGCACACTGATACTGAATCCGGTTACGATGTACAAAGCGCACATCGATACCGGCACACTGGCAACGATTATTGGGAGCGAAATTCAGCCGGACAGTCTGCCGATCACCGTATATCCCGGTGAAAACTGGCTTGGTTATCCGTTGCGTAAGATTGAACACATCAATCACGCGCTGCAAAATCTACCGGCAGCGGATAATTCATTAATCAAGGATGAAACGCTGTTTTCCGAATATGTGGCCGATCTCGATCAATGGATTGGCAGCCTGCAATGGATGACGCCAGGGCACGGTTACATCCTCATGTCAACATCTGTGGACACGATTGCGTTTACCTATATTGGCGATCAAACCGAAGGCGAGGTGTTAGCTAAATCGCATGCTGCCAGCGCCGCGGCTGAGCCAATCGCTAATCTGCCCTGGCACGTTGAGTGTGCCAATTTTATATATAATATGCCTGTGATTCTTGAACTAAACGACGCAGAACTGCTCACAGAGAACCTGGCAATCGCCGCAGTTTTGAATAATGAAATTCGCGGTGTCGCTCTGCCGCAGTACATACCGGAACTCGAGAAATATCAAATTTATTTGATGACATACAGCAATAAACCGGATGGCGAAACCATGTCGTTTGAACTGTTGGACAGTAAAACCGGACAGATGTTCAAAGCCAACGAGTCGGTTGTTTTCAACCGCCAAACAATGGCCGGCAGCATCGCCCAACCTGTTACGCTCACCAGACGTGATCCGCTGGACATTCCGAAGACGTTCAGTCTCCAGCAAAACTATCCCAATCCGTTTAATCCGACAACGGTGTTAAGCTACGGCGTACCTGCGTCAACCTATGTGGGAATTACTGTGTACGACATTTTGGGTCGGCGCGTGACAACACTAGTCGCAGCAAAGGCCGAGGCCGGCTATCACAAAATTGTCTGGCATGGCGCCGACGATTACGGCCATCCATTGGCTTCAGGCATGTACTTTGTGCGTATGCAAGCCGGGCCGTTTATTCAAATCCGCAAAGCCGTGCTGCTAAAATAGCGAGATACTTCTAACAGACGCCTTACGAAAGCTCGACTCTTCGCAGGGTCGTATACTTCGTTTTAGGAAGCAGGCAACAGCGATGCAATCGCTCTAAGCGATGGCATCGCTATACATAACAATTATTGGAGAATTAAGAATGATAAAACGGACACTTATTTTTTTCACCATCATCGCCACAGCATTTTATATCACATGCAAAAAGGACAATCCGGCGGAACCAACAGCGACCCCAATGCTCACACCCGCCGCAGTGACTGACACGGCGGCATGGACGGTCAATCCTGGAAACTACACTCATTTAATGACCATCGTCGCCACCATCAAACTGCACGACCAGATGATCTGCAGCAACGCCAACAAGCTTGCCGCATTTGCCGGGGACGAGGTTCGCGGTGTGGGAACACCCTACAACCATCTCGGCTGCGTTAATTACAATTTGATTGTATACAGCAACTCGCCGGGCGACAGCATCACATTCGGGATTTATCTTGCCGATCAGGATACCGCTGTGGCGGCGTTGAACACACTCGTGTTCACGACCATCGCTGGTCACGGCTCGCCGGATTTTCCGTATGCGATTGAGGTTGAATAAAAAAAGGTCAATTTTGCGCGCGTTGGAACATGAAAAAATTTCACCACGTGCCAAACTGACAATTTTATGTTTAATTTTGTAGGTCATACATGATCTTTTATCAACAATTAGTTAGCGACAATTTTATAAAAATAGCTGTTCTCTTCGTTATGTTTAATATTGTTGACTTTTTTATTTTTAAATTTAGTGTGACATTCAGAATTGACAACCATAAATACAATTTAATAAATCTCGGCTTTAAATAATTTCCGATCTAGCATCTGCCATCATCGTATGAAAGGTCCCCCTATCTCTCGCTTCACTTATCTGCTAATGTAATATTTTGCTCTACCAAAACAATTTTCAGTGCACAATGCTTCAGCCCAAATAACGCTAATAATCCGCAAAATGTATCCATACTCCCGCCTTTTGTATAAGCTATCTCTGGTTTTATTTAGGGCATTAAGTACTTTTTTAAACTAAGACAAAAACTTACATTGCACAATGTTGTCATTAAAGAAAAAGATTGCTGACTTTGCATTACATGGCCTCTCAGCTCACTTTTTCTCCAAAATACTTGAGCGATCTGCTGAAACAGGAAACAGGCAAAACCGCGCTGGAACTCATCCATCTCCATTTGGTCTCCGAGGCGAAAAACATGCTCGTTGAAGGCAATCGGAGTATTTCTGAAATCGCATTTGAGCTTGGCTTTGAGAATCCGCCGTACTTCTCTCGTATGTTTATAAAAGAAGTCGGCATGAGTCCGAAGAAATTTCAAAATCAGCTTTTGAATTAGTTTACAGCGTTATTGGTATGCTGGAAGCAATAGAAGTGATTATCGCGCGCAAATCGAATCTCTCTAAGTATGGCTTTGATTTTAAAGACACTCAATATGTATTTGAGGGCACAACATTAACCTTTGAGGACATACGATTCAATTATGGAGAACAACGATTCATCATCATCGGAATGCTAAATGCTTTTATCATAAATATTGCCCATACCGAAAAAAATGAAATATTCCGTATTATTTCAATGAGAAAGGCGATAATGAATGAGCAAAAAATATACTATCAAGGATTCACAAACTGATTGGAAAGCGCATCGAATCAATGACCGATGCGGACATTGATCTGCCAGACATCCCCGAAATAACAGAGGACATGTTGGCAAACGCTATACTCCGAATGGGCGGCGAACCTATCCCAAAGGGAAAAGTTCGCGTAAATATTTTGCTGGACGCCAATATTGTTGCCTATTTTAAAGCACAGGCCGGGGGACGTGGCTATCAAACATTAATCAATGAGGCGTTGAAAAATAATATCCAGAGTAAAGACTTGAGCACGATACTCAGACGCATTATTCGCGAAGAACTTCAAAATGCAAAGTAAAATTTTTAAAAGATAAAATCAATATCTTTATGCATCGAAGTGGTTTTAAGATTCTTATCACTATGTAGCTACTGCCTGCGTTTCATCCGCTTAAACAATCCATCATAATCAATTCGCAAATTTTTAATTTTGTAGCGTACCATCCTCGGCGTATATCCAATTTCTCTGGCGGCAGCGCTTACATTACCGTTTGTACGCTTGAGTGCGTCAACAATAATATCTTTCTCAAGAAGCTGAATGCGGGCCTTAAGCGTACCTTCCGGTGAATTCTCAATATCGCCAGGCACCTGTAAGGTTGGCGGTAGATTGTAGCCGTGAATAGACTCATCGTTACATACGAGCACGCCATGTTCAATACAATTTTCCAGTTCCCGTACATTTCCCGGCCAGTGATAAGCCAAAATCATATTGATCGCAGGCGTACTAATACGCGTTACATTTTTATTGAGTTTGGCTGCATATTTCTGCACAAAATGATCCGCAAGCTGCAAAATATCGGAACGGCGTTCACGTAGCGGCGGTAAAAATATCGGAAATACATTTATTCGATAATAAAGGTCTTCACGAAACAATCCTTCGGCGATGGATTTCTCAAGATTCCGATTGGTAGCTGCAATTATTCGCACGTTTACTTTAATTGTTTTATTACTTCCAACACGCTCAAACTCACGTTCTTGTAGTACACGCAACAATTTTGTCTGAATTGCTGGTGTAAAGTCACCGATTTCATCAAGGAACAGGGTGCCGCCATCCGTTTCTTCAATTCGGCCTTTACGTTCATAAAGCGCGCCGGTAAATGCACCCTTTTTGTGGCCAAACAGTTCACTTTCCAACACATTTTCATTTAAAGCAGCACAATTTACTTTTACAAATGGCTTATCCGAACGCGGGCTGGCATAGTGAATTGCCGACGCCACTAACTCCTTGCCGGTACCGGATTCCCCGCGGATTAATACGGATGTAGTAGCGCTTTTCGAGACCTGATGAATGCGAACATACACTTCCCGCATTGCATGTGAGTTACCCACAATATTTTCCGGGCGGTAACGTTCTTCCAATTGCGATCGTAATCGAAAATTTTCCGCCTCAAGTTCCGCCTTCTCCTGAAGCCGGCGCCGGCGTGCTTTAACATCATTGGCAATCATACCAGCCACAATACTTAGCACACGTTCACTGTCACTCAGCAATCCCTGTGATTCATACACCAAATCAACCGAAATAGTCCCAACCACTTCATTGCCAATCATTATCGGAACACAAATGAAACTATTTTCTTTAACGTTTGTCTGAAACCGACGATAGATACGATCTTTAAATTCCGGTTCAGCAGAAATATTGGGGATTATCGCCGACGTTCCGGATTCGAGTACTTTTCCGGTTATACCTTCGCCTTTGCGATACGTGACATTTGATTGCAAACCATCAATCGGATTCCCAATGGCTTCAATAAATAACTCACGTCCATCGGGTGAAAGCAACATGATTGTTCCCCGACGCATAGATAGTTCATCGTCCAGTACATTCAAAAGTTTTTTAAAATTTTCCAGATAATCCGTTTTTGTCGCTAATAAATGCGCGATTTTGTACAAGACGGAAAGCTCTTTCTCATGCCGCGTTATATGTAAGTATAATGATTCTGGTTCGTTAATAGTCATGTTTGGTCGCATAGTTAATTGTAAATCAATGCATTAAGTTTTGAATACTTAATCGTTGCCTGAGCCTGCCGTCTCGCACCGGCGTAACGCCGCTGTTCGCGGCACGAACGGTGTCGAAGAACATCACCCTGCCGCCATTCGATATCATTCCTGCCACAAACAGCGACAAGACGACAAGCTCAGGCGGCCTCGGTTTATCAAAATCCGTTTAAACAGGCCTACGTTAATTGCATCGAATTGAAAATAATAATAATTACTATTTGGGATACAGAAATTGTACCAATCAAATTTAATGAATTTTGAATTAAAAATATTCCTTATTTTTATTGAGGATAAAACGATTAATTAATTAAAAGACAATCCGGTGTAAAGGTACAATTTCAGTCGGTATTGTCGCACTTCCCAAATAAACCAACAATGATGTATGAATTGAGTCATTAAACGACAACATGACAACTTGTTTTTTCAGTTGTATTTCAGGTAAAATCTTTTTAAATTCTGAAAAGAAAACAATACGATAATAAAATTCGAAACTTTACTATTTATAGTTAACAAATTTCAACTCGTTCCGCTGGTCTCCGGCGGAATGCCGAATGGACGCTCTGCGTCCATTATGTAACATTAAACAAAATTTATTAGTTACAT
>JAFGDW010000181.1 GCA_016931935.1 Candidatus Zhuqueibacterota bacterium
AGAAGCGATGGTGATCCAATTAATTATTATTGTCAAAATTGTGATATAGAATGGGAAACAGGATTAACTGAAACTTTTTCTACTTAAAATCCAATAACAACACACTTCAGCGGATTTTGCCCAGCACTTCGCGCCGCTACCGGGCCTGAATGTTATCAGGAAAGGATCATTATGAAAACAGCCATCTTAAATGAGAAACGGATTGTCAACATCATTATGCTAATCATTTTCACGATCTTGCTTTTTCAACCCTCAAGTTATGCCCAAATCACCGATTCCTTTCGGTTCGTATTTATGACAGATATTCATGTGCAGCCAGAGCTCAAAGCCGATGAGGGATTCAAACAGGCGATTGCGAAAGTTAATGAACTACTGCCGGATTTTGTGATTACCGGTGGCGACCTGATTATGGACGCGCTGGGGCAATCGTTTGAGCGCTCAACAATGCTATATGATATGTACAATGAAATTTGTAACGATTTTACCATGCCGGTGTACAACACCATCGGAAATCACGAAGTGTTTGGACTTTACGAGAAAAGCAGCATTAGTCCGGATCATCCGGAATATGGCAAAGAAATGTACAAACAACGCATCGGCCACGGGAAAACATATTACTCATTTGATCATAACGGCTGGCATTTTATTGTACTCGATGCAATCGGATTTACACCGGAACGAAAATATATCGGTGAAATCGATTCATCACAAATTGTATGGTTAAAGGACGATCTCAGTAAAACGGATAACGCAACCCCGATTGTGGTATCCACTCACATTCCCTTCATTTCGGTCGGCGAACAGATGCTTAAAGGAGGCGCCGCCGCATTTTCCCCGGCGGCGATTATTGCCAATTCCAACGACATCATTGCACTATTTCATGAACACAATTTAAAATTGGTATTACAGGGCCATTTGCACATTGTTGAAGATATTCACATCGCCGGTGTCCACTACATTACCGGCGGCGCCGTCAGCGGGAAGTGGTGGGAAGGAGCGCGCGACGGTTTCCCGGAAGGATTTGTGGTGATCGATGTGAATGGAGACTCATTTGCCTGGTCCTATGAAACCTATGGTTGGCAGGCGGTTGCAGAAAATGAATCGGAAAAAAAGTAACATAATCAGGGAAAGCGCATCGTCATGGTAGATAATTGGCTATTGTGTGATTTTCATATTCATACGAACAACAGTGATGGCGAATTGTCACTGCAAGAAGTGGTTGATTTATATGGTCGGAACGGATTCGATGTGATCGGCATTTCCGATCACATTCTTGATAAACCGCGGCTTTTAATGCACAGGTATAAAAATGAACAACCGCACGCGGTTGAACCTGAGCAATTTGGTGATTATCTGCGTACGCTCTGGCATGAATCGCGTCGCGCATGGGAAGAGTACGGCATGCTGCTGATTCCCGGCGCTGAAATCACAAACAATACGGATGGATATCATATTCTCTGCATCGATATTAAGGAATATATTGAACCATCACAAACTGTGGAAAAAATCGTGAACGATATTCACCGCCAGGGAGCTATTGCCGTTGCGCCTCATCCACATCGCGGCGCTGATGGCAATGGCGATGCACTAAAGCATCTGTGGGATAACCATGAAAAGCATGTGCATCTGTTCGATGCCTGGGAAGTGGCCAATCGTGATGATTTGTTTACTGCTGTGGGATTAAAGCGATTCAACTACATCGCAAATTCAGACTTTCACCATCCCCGGCATATCTTTTCGTGGAAATCATTATTGCGTTGTCGCAAGAATGTCGAGGCGGTAAAAGCGGAAATCCGTAACAACGTCGGTGTTTCTATTTATCTGTTTCGGGAAGATAAGGCGCTCTAGGCAAGGAATAAAATTATACGAACAGCGAGCAACAGGCAACTCATCCGGAAATTTACTAAACACTGCGCAATGAAAATCAAATATCCACCTGATAAACCGGAATGTCCTGAAACTGCCTTTTTAACTGTTTGCTGGGCCGGATTTTTATTTCTTTCGATTTGAAATGATCGGGGTGAAATTCAGCAGGATGATCTACCACATCCGATTTAAAGCTGTGGTACAACGTGAAGAAAGTGCCAAGCTCCACTTTCGCGCCCTGTTGCAGACCATCAACAAGTTCTTCACCGAATTGATCAAGTATCTGTTTTATTTCATGCAGCGATTTGCCGGTTTTTTTGGCAATTTTCCGAATGATGGTTTTATACTCAATTGTCCCATAATGATAGGCTTTCGCGTAGTACCTTGTTTTGTCGGTTGAAAATTTAATCGGCGCTAATGTGAATGGCAGTTCCATATAAAATCGATACTCCTTCAAAATAATGAATGAACTTTTTTATCATCGGAACATATTACAGAATCTTTAGAAGTATATATTAGCGCACGATTAATCATATTGCTCGCACGTATGCCGGTACCAGAACTTAATTACTTTTTATGATGATCATCAGTTTGAATCACAGTACAAAAATAGCGTTTGCATTAATTAGAGGCTGTCCGGAAATAACCGATTATAGCAATCACTCAGGATGTTCGCCGTTTTCGGGCGATCTCCGGGTGTGATAACTTTCTTGGTGATAAGGGAAACGCTGACACCTGGAGAAACCACTCCTGCGTCGTTCGTAACATCCGGGATTAGACGCATAGACAATAATTAGCAACAAATGTTAATAAGTCATAATGACGTTCATTGCTCAAATTCAGATTATTTAGCTTGAGGTATTCGATCGATTTGTATATATTCTGAAACGAAATAACCTGAATTGTCCGATCGTTTATAAGGGTTATGCAAGTTCACAAATATTTTACATTCGCTGAAAAGGAGAAATAACCATGGCTGAATCAAACTGTGCAAACTGTAATTTTCGCGCAAAATATGATACTGCGCCGACATCTTTCCTGGGCAGACTCTGGCACTGGCATGCCGGTTGGTGTCCGGGATGGCGTCAATACATGGAATCGCTGAATAATGAAGAGCGAAACGACATTGCCAAACGCTATCATATGAAAAAATTTATTTCTGTCGATACGTCAGCATCATAGGTCGCTTCATCATGCTTTTTTTTTAGCGGGATCATCAATTTCGGGAAAATGAACAACGTCGGTCGTGCTATGATAATTCGACATCAGTCGCCAAACATCGACATATTTCATTTATAAATATCAGGAATCGTTATGCGAAAAATAATTCATCTCAGTGATTTACACTTCGGCTGGAAGAAAAAAATCGATACTGCACTGAAAAACATTGTGCATAATATTTGTTTCGAGAAAGAACCGGCAGCGGATTATGTCATTGTCATTACCGGTGATTTGGTGGATAATGCAAATGACAGGAAACAAATCGATCTCATGGAGTTTTTATTAATTCTCGATGCAGCCGGTTTTGATGTGCTTATGGTACCCGGCAATCACGATTACGGCAGCGGTGTTTCCGGTAAAAAGAAGTTCGTAAAAGAATTTAAACAACTATTTTTTGATAATATTGATTATGAATATCCCAAAGTCGATATCATCCACGATACAGAAGCCCCGGATAACATAAGCGAAACAATCGCCTTCATTGGATTAGATACGATGGCGGAGGAACTTGGACTGCTGGATCATTTATGGGCCGAGGGAGAATTGGGGCAAGCGCAACTCGACCGGCTGGATGCGATTCTGTTTCAGGAGAATATAAAAAGCTGTGGCAAACGCGTTATCTACATGCATCATCACCCGTTTGATCCGTACCCTTATCATCAACTTAAGGATTCGGAATTGTTAGAGCTATTGCTTAAAAAACATATCACGGCTGGCACAACCATCGATGCGCTGCTATACGGCCACAATCATCGCGGCCGCAGTCATCATGGTAAATGGGGTATTCCCCGCTGTTACGATGGGAGTTCATCCACAGGTAAAAAGAAAGATAAGCATCAGGAAATTCTGCAGCGGGTGATTGACCTGAAGCGCGACCCCCGCTGGGATTATAACGGGAATTTTCATTTATAGTATACGGTCAATTGTACTTTGGCATCTGGAAAACCACATCCGATCAATAGAACCTGAAAGGATCATTAAAATTTATGCGCATACACAAACAGATCACATTAATAAGTTTCCTGACCTGGAATTTACTGTTTATCTTTTTATCTTTCGGATGCGGCAAATCCATTCGGTATTATTCACCGAACAATAATAATCCGCCTGAATCCACTAGTCACAAAAATCAGGAAATGTATATGGAAATTCAAAAATTACTTGATCAAATGATTAATGACCAGAAAATTCCCGGTTTACAGTGTGCTATACAATTTTCTGATACAACAATCTGGAACCTTCATAGTGGCACACGTGGTTTCGATAGAGAAAAAGCTATAACAGATGACGATGTTTTAAGAATCGGCAGTATTACAAAGTTATATACGGCCGTGCTCGTACTAAAAGCGGTGGAAGAAGGTAAATTTCTATTATCAGATTCACTGGCACGGTGGTATCCCGAGATTACAAATTCAGACAGGATCACAATTTCGCAGCTCCTGAATCATACCAGTGGATTGCGGGAAATTTTGGAAAATTTTTCTGCCAAAGTGAAATCCATATTTCCACATAAATATTGGAAACAGGCAGATTTATTTAAACTCATTTCCAACCAAAAACCCTATTTTGAACCTGGAACTGATTTTCATTATTCCAATTCAAACTACATCATTCCTGGCTGCATTCTGGAGCAGGTTTATCAGAAATCCATCCAGCAATTGCTTCATGATGAAATCATAACTCCGCTCGGATTGAAATCGACCTTCATGTTACCCGCTAAAAACATTCCGGAAAACCTGATTATCGGCTATGATCGCGATCTTTTGCCCTGGCCCGGAATTTATGAGCATAAAACCGATAACACAGCATGGGCATCGCTTGCTTACACCTCCGGGGGAATGGCGTCCACGGCTCACGAGTTGGTCACTTTCATCAATAACATTATTAATGGAAAACTGCTATCTGCCAACTCGCTAAAGCAGATGACAAACTTCTATCATGTCGAAAAGCAGGAATATCCCTATTGGACAGGATATGGCCTGGGTTTAACTCAATTTAACATTAACGGTATTGAATACTGGGGGCATGAAGGAATGTTTATCGGCTTTGAATCGATTGTGCTGTTTCAGCCGCAGGAAAAATATTCAATCGCGTTGATTGGCAATGTTTCTTCTTACAACAGGTTCGAAATCATTAAGCGCATTCAGGGTTTAATTGCACTTGAACAATGAATGCCGGATTTATAAAGAAAACGAGACAATAATGAGGTGACTCCATTTCTCCCGGAAATCAGATTCCAATATGTGCATTATTGGTCAACAACTTTATTCAAAAATAATATTACGGCTGCAAATATATAAAAATTTTTGCATCATTTCGTATTTATTCCTGCCTGAAATATTTTTCTTTCTCACAAGAGCGTAATTACAGGACGATCTAAGCATTCATGAAATAAATGAAGCTATCCTAATCGTTTGTATCCTATTCGTAATAACAATGTTACCAGCCATTCATCATTCCTTCATTGTAAAGTAATCTGATTTGTTTTATTTACGTCGTTATTCATACTACCAAACCAAGGAGGAAGGAATGAAACGCACGTTATTTACCTTATTCAGTGTTCTTCTGTTAACCGTTATGTTTACATTGTCAGCCAATGCGCAAAAAGGCGCTATCCGTGGCATAGTGGTCGACACAAAAAATCAAAAAGCGTTGCCGTATGCCAATGTGTTCATCGCTGGCACATCACTGGGAACAGCTACTAACAGTGAAGGCCAGTTCATTCTTCAGAATGTGCCGGTTGGAAGCTACTCGCTGAAGGTAACCTTTATCGGCTATCAAACCGAACAACAGGACATTCAGATTATCTCAGGTCAAACGGCGGAAGCTAATTTTAAACTTTCTGAAAACGTCGTGGAAATGGGCGAGGTTGTCGCTTATGGAGAATTGACACGCGGCCAGGCAAAAGCGTTGCAGAAACAGAAAACAGCATCGAACATCGTTCAGGTTGTTTCCGAAGAATTTTTCCAACGCTTTCCCGACAGAAACGCGGCGGAAACCGTGCGCCGGCTGCCAGCGATTTCCATCAGCCGTGATCAGGGCGAAGGTGAAATGGTGCAAATTCGCGGGATGGATCAGGAATACAATTCCCTCACGCTGAACGGCGTGCGCATCCCGGCGCCCGATGCCGATAACGGTATTCGCAGTGTCGGTCTCGATTTGATCAATAACCGGTTGTTAGGTGAGATTGAAGTAATCAAAGCCATCACGCCGGACATGGATGCCGACGCGATTGGCGGCGTGGTCAATTTTGGATTGCGGCGTGCGCCTTCATCAGGAACCGCTGTGCTTGGACTGGGCGGTGGTTATAACAATCAGTTATCCAATTTTGAAACCTATGGTCGCGATATTCAAGACTACTACGCTATTTACGGCAGACGGTTCCTGAACAACAAACTGGGCGTACTGCTCGATGGCGCCTACTACAAAACCAACCGGCAATCCAAGTTGCGTGAACTCAATTACACCGATAGCGATGGTGTGTACGACGAGGAAATTTTTGCCCAGCACACCAACGATTACGATGTCAAACGGCAGCGTTACGGACTCAGCGCCAGCGCTGACTACGAATTCAATCATCTGCATCGCATTTACTTAACTCTGAATCATAATTCATATCTGGATGATGAAATCCGGCGTGAAGTGGAATACGTTATCGAAGATAACGAAGAAACCCGTGAAACCCGCAACCGGCTTGAAGATCAACGATTGAACCTTGGCATGTTTGGCGGCGAACACAAATTAAGTTGGATGACAATTGATTATAAAGCCGCCATGATCAAAGCCTCGGAAGAGATGCCGGGACGCACTTATTTGCGTTTTCAGCGTGACAATGATTTTGCAGGTTACGCCAACAATGCCATTAAAGAATTTGATGGCACCACAAAATTTTCCGGACTCGATCCGCTCAAATTGAACCGTATTCGCTATGATGAAATTTTAAAAGAAGATCAGGACCTGTCTGGTCAAGTTAATTTTACTGTGCCATTTGCGATAGGCAATGGAGATTTAAGCTATACTAAATTCGGCGCAAAAGTTTTAGAGAAAAGTGTTTCGGTGGAACGGCATCGTTTTCAAACAACAAAGTTTACACAGGATGTCACCCTTGAAGAAGGCACATTTGGTTTTGAAGATGTTCGTTTTGATGATGATGAACTTCAGCCCTATGTAGTAGATGGCTCATGGAAGGAAAGAGGTGAATTGTCCGATAGTTATGATGCGTCTGAAACCATAACCGGCGTTTATGGAATGGCGATGGTAAACCTGAATTCCAGCCTTTCAGCGCTGGCCGGTATCCGATTTGAAGATACAAAAACCGATTATACGCAGCCTTATCCGGAAAATGAAGACTTGATCGGCGCGTCCGAACTTACTGGCAGTGGCGGATACAGCAATATACTTCCATCCGTTCATCTGATGTACCGTTTGAATGAAGACAACAATTTAAAATTCGCTTATTCAACCGGTCTTGCCCGTCCCCGTTACCAGGAGCTTGTGCCGCGAATGGTTGTTGATGATCCACCAGCAAGTAATTCAGCAATGGGTGATATTCAATATGGAAATCCGGATTTGGAGCCACGAACTGCCTATAATTTTGACCTGATGTACGATCGATTCAGTTCAAATCTTGGCGTGTTCAGCGTTGGCTTGTTCTACAAAAATTTCAAAGCCTGGCACACAACGAAGACCTGGACCGAAACACACGATTTCGTAAATGACAGCGGCGATGAAGGACCAGATGGTGTAAACGAGACCTATCGCGCCACCCAACCGGTGATGGGCGACGGCAACGCCACTTATTATGGATTTGAAATCAATGCCCAACAACGTCTGCAAACCATTTACTCGGCCCTGAAATGGTTTGCCGTGAATATGAACTACACCTACACCAAATCTGAAGGTGAAGTCGACGGCCGCAAGGTGGTAATGACGCGCAGCCCGAAACATATCGCCAACTTGTCGTTAATGTACGATAATTCTAATTTGGGACTTTCAGTCGTATTGGCCGCCAATTACCGGGATGCGCTGCTCACCGGCATTGGCGCCAACAAGTATCTCGATGTCTACTACGATCACGAATTTTTTATGGATATTTCAGTTGTTAAAAAAATCACGAACCAACTGCTCGTGATTGGGCAATTGAATGGCCTCGGCATTACCGATGAACATGAAGTGCTGGGCGATCCACGCGAAGATTATTCCCGCACTCAACAGTGGGAAAAATACGGTGTTTACGGAACCATCGGATTGCAATATACGCTGTGGTAAAATTGAGTAATTAATACTGAGGGATCGGGTGACTTTACAGTGTCGCTCTGATCCCTTTTTTATTATACACACATCAATCGCTTCACTTAAATATACAAAGGATGAAACCGTAGATGCGAATTTCGATAAGGCAATTTTACCTGGTTATTTTCATGCTATTTGTCCCTGGTAACACCGCAAATGCACAACCCAAATCTGCCTGTATTCACTGGGGAACCACACACAACACCCTTAACGGTGTTACCCTCACCTGGCACAGCGTGACTGAAGCCGACAGTATCCGCTGGGGCTATTTCCCGGAGTGCGAACAGGGTATCTTTCCCGGTAAGCGGCGGATTGCATTTCAGCAAAACACATCTATCAGCTATTGGTACGACTATCAATTTCCACGACTACAGCCATCATCAACATTGTTTTATTCGATCAAATGTCACGCCAATTGGGGAGAAGCCAAAACCTTTACCACAGCGTCCGATACTTCTTCAGAAAAATTCTCGTTCATCGCAGGTGGCGACAGCCAGCAGCTCATGGAACGCTGGCAAAAAATGTCAAATTACATTGCCAGTCACAATATTGATTTTTTCATCCTGTTAGGAGACGCAGTTCAGCACGGAACGAACTGGCAGGAGTGGCAAAACTGGTACAGATATGGGCAAACGTTGCTTGAGAACGAAATTGTCTTTCATACCTGGGGCAATCATGAATTTAATGAAACCCTGTCATTGAACAATACGGCGCTGCCGGGAAATGAAAAATGGTATGCGTTTGAACAGGGCAACACACTGTTCATCTGCCTGCTAAGTGAGCAGGATTTTGAAGCGCAGTATCATTGGCTGCGGCATCGACTGGAAAACACGAAAGCAGAATGGATTATCGCCTATTTTCACCGGCCGTTTTTCACCCGCGGAAGTCATGCGCGCGAAATGGATCCACATCGCGCTACGTGGTGGAAAGCGTTTGATGACTATGGTGTGGATATTGTCATGAGCGGCCACACTCACAGTTACATTCGATCATTGCCATTGAATCTAAATATCAGCGACCGTTCGGCTGTCCCGGAATACGGCAGTGGCCCTGACCAGGGACGGCTACAATTTGTTGCCGGCGGCCTGGCGGGAAAAAATTCTCGTCCCAGTACGGAATGGTTTACGGCAAGCGCCTATAGCGGTCTGCATTATATTAAATTTGTCGTTGATGGCAAAACGCTTCATTTCGATACCATTGATGAATTCGGACAGGTCATTGACAGTCTTACGATGCGTGCAAATGGAACGGTATACACATCGAAGCGTTACAGCCTTCCTGCACGAGGCATTTGCGCACATCGCGGCGCCAGCGCCACTCACCCGGAGAATACGCTTGCAGCATTCCGGGAGGCAATTCGCCTGGGCGCGCATATGATCGAATTCGACGTGCGCATGACCAGGGATGGCGAATTAGTACTCCTTCATGACGAAACCATCGATCGCACCACCGACGGGACCGGAAACGTTGCTGAACATACACTCGACGATCTTCGACAGTTTGATGCCGGTTCGTGGAAGGCGGCAATATTCGCGAACGAAAAAATTCCCACGCTTTCTGAAGCGCTGGGCATGATGCCGCGCAATATCTGGCTGAATATCCACATCAAAGGCGGCGCAGACATTGGCGCGAAAGTGGCGCGCATGATTAATAAAAATAACCGGCAGCATCAGGCAATCGTCGCATGCCAATCGGACGCCGCACAAGCTATCAAAAATATCAACCCCGAAATAATGATTTGCAACATGGAACGGAAAGAGCGAACAGAGCAATACGTGCAGGAATCGATCGCTATGAACGCTAACTTCATCCAGCTTACCAGGCGAGCGGATCTGCAATTAAGCCATCATGTTGAAAACTTGAAAACGCATCAGATCACCATCAATTATTATGGCGCAGACACCCCGGAAAAATTGCGAACACTGTTCACCGCCAGCGTTAATTTTCCGCTTGTCGATGATGTTGCTGCCATGATGCAGATTGCCGGAGAATTTGGGATTCAGCCAGTGACAGTGGAATATTAGATATCTGGATTCCGGATGAAAATATATTTTGGAGTGCAACGACTGCGTCGTTCAAGTGACACAGTCACTTTGCTCCATACACCAAAATCAGTAGTAATCGAAAGGATTTAATCCATGCGTATAGCGAAATCGATACTGACGATATGCTTCTTTTTCATTCTGTCATCTATTGTCACAAGCAGCGAAAGGCAATTTCAACTGATCCGCCAGTTCAACGCGCCGGAAGCCCGGCAGGGGATTGCCGTCGACAGCGCCTGTGTATATGTTATCGGTACGCAGGAAATCGGAAAGTACAATAAGCAAACCGGCGAGCGGATCTGCAATTGGCAAGGCGATCCGGCCGGGCCGATTATCCACCTTGACAGCGGCGTAATTGTGAATAGAAAGCTCTATTGCGCCCATTCCAATTATCCCGGCATTCCCATGACCAGTTCCGTGGAAATATGGGATGCGGAGACATTGGAACATATTGGCAGTCATAGCTTCGGGATCCAGCTCGGTTCATGCACATGGATCGATCGCTTCAATAATACATGGTGGGGCTGTTTTGCCCATTATGAAAAATTTCGGGAACAAATTGGCAAAGGAAACGAATATACAACAATTGTTAAGTTCGATGACGATTGGCAAATCATTCAGATGTGGACATTTCCCGATACTGTCTTGCAGCGATTTCGTCCGATGAGCAACTCTGGCGGCTCGTGGGGGCCGGACAGCCTGCTTTACTGCTCCGGCCATGATCTGCCGGAACTGTATGCGATGCGTCTGCCATCTGCTGGTTCAATGCTTGAGCTGGTAGAAATTGTCCCGATCGACAACTTGGGACAGGGCATCGCCTGGGATCGAAGCGCAGCGCGATTCATTTATACTATTAAGAAACGTGAGCAAACGGTACAGACGCATCATTTTCAACAATTTTAATAACTGCACAGTGTTTTCACTATAAAAAATTATTTATTGACATATGAACGAAGTTTTCGTGTTCGCTGTTTTATTTTTAATTAACATCATCGTTTGGTTCGGAGTACGCCATGAAAAGATTAGTTCTCATCCTGATTCTGGTTTTAATGCAACATACCGCCCATGCCCAATACGACTCACTTTATGTTCATGGCGGCTGGCGTACATTTCTCACTCATCTGCCGCCGCAATATCAAACTGAGCAGAACATTTACTATCCGCTCATTTTAGCATTGCACGGCGGACTTGGCAGCGCTGCGAATTTGGAAAATCAATCATTGCTCAGTCATAAGGCCGATACTGCGGCCATCCCATTTATTGTCGTATATCCAGAAGGCGTTCCGGGACCAGTTGGTTTTGGTGTCCGTTCCTGGAATGCCGGCATATGTTGCGGTTATGCCGGCGACGTTCAGGTGGATGACGTTGGATTTATTGCAACATTGATCGATACGTTAGTTGCGCGTTACTCGGTCAATCCACAACAAATATTCATAACTGGCATGTCCAATGGCGGCATGATGACCTATCGGCTGGCCGCCGAACTCCCCCACCCGATTGCAGCTATCGCTCCGGTGTCTTCCACAATGATGCTTCCCGGTCCCTGGCTGCCATCACAAGCGATACCAATTATGCATTTTCATTCCTATCAGGACGAGAGCATTCCTTTTTACGGCGGCTATGGCGACGGTTTCACGTCGGAAATCTATAAATTTCCTGTGGATTCGGTATTGACTGTTTGGGCTGATTTGTATGGATGCGACGCCAGAAGTGACACGCTCTATCACCAGGCCGGCGAGTATCTTCATAAGACATGGTCGCACTGCAACAACAACGCGGACGTCCAATTATATGTGACCTATGACGGCGGGCACTCCTGGCCCGGCGGTAACAAAGGCAGCGCTATCTCCGATCCTGTATCAAATAAAATCAGCGCAACGAATTTGATATGGGAATTTTTTAGTCAATTTGTTGGAACCGACCCAACGAGTATCCGGGAAGTTAATACTAAACCAAAACAATTCGTGCTTCATCAAAACTTTCCGAATCCATTCAACCAGAATACGATGATCAGGTATCAATTATCAGTAAACACGAATATTAACGTGTCAATTTTTAATGCATTTGAACAATTGGTTCGATCCTTTGCTATTGGAAACCAGAATCCGGGAGTTTATTCCATTCCCTGGGATGGCTATGATGACGCTGGCAATTTAGCTGGTTCAGGCGTATACCTCTATCGGTTGGAGTGTGGGACATTTTTCCAAACAGAGAAAATGTTACTGTTGAAATAAGCTGAAATCGACAATTCGTTTACAAAGACGACATAATGAAAATACTTACAGAAACTGCGGAACAGCTTCACATCAGAAATTTTAATCTTTATATTGGAATATTTGGTTGGAGTTGTGCATTACTTGTTTTAGGAAAACTGATTCAATTAGCTTATTCCGGTCAGTTCCAACCAGCCGATTGGTATCATATTTTTGCATTTTTTATATTTTTCTTTGGCGGTTCGGCGTTTGCAAAAAAAGAAGACGTAATTTTTAATAAAGAAGAAAAAATGGTGTATTGGTCACGCAAAGTATTATTTGGTACCAAACAGGGTTCAATTCCATTTAATCATATCGTTGACATCGTTGTCGAACGAACACACGGTGATTCCAATTTCAGACATCGTGTTTCAATTAAAACGGATAGCCGCGTTATCACCATCACAGAAGCGTATTCTGCGGGCAGTGTACACCAATATGATCAGGTGGTGGATAAAATAAAAGCGATCATTTCATAAAACGTTCTTTTTTTAATTACAAATTTTCCGGATTCATTTACCTTAACTTTTAACTTTTAACTTTTATAGGAATAACCCTAAATATTTATAAATAAGAGAATCAAATAGGTAATATTCATGAAAAAGAAATACAAAGTACTCATTATCTCGTTTTCCGTTTTAGCTGTTTTATTTGGCGCGCTCACCTGGTTTTACTATTGGGGTACCAGTTTTTCCGGTGATCTGGTGTGGACTCCTACCCGAATACCCTTACCGGCAAAGAACTTGCCTGCTTTAAAAGATGATCCAAACAGTTGGCCAGCCTGGAAAGGTCCTAATGCGGATGATACCAGTCCAATCGAAAATATAAACAAAGATTGGTCAAACGGATTACCGAAAGTATGGGAAATTGCTTATCTCTGCAAAGGTCCGAAATCAATGAGTTGGTCAACACCAGCTATAAAAGGGAATCGGCTCATCGTACCGGGGAGAGATGAACAAAATGATATTCTGTTCTGTCTCGATCCCGAAACCGGACACTTGCTTTGGTATAAAAAATATGAAGCGCCCGCTGCTGCACATAATTACGGACAAGGGCACAGAGCAACCCCAACAATTGATGGTGACTCTGTCTACACGTTATCTCGTGAGGGCCTGGTCCAATGTCATGCTATTTTCGAGGGTGATCTTGTTTGGAGCTATAAGCTAACAGATGCTGGTTGCGAATCGCCAGAGTGGGGCTTCTCCGGCTCGCCACTTATCTACAATAATATGGTAATTCTGCACGCAGGTGGCAATTCACTTGCAGTTTCATTAAACAAAACAAATGGTAGCCTAATCTGGAAAAGTAGCCCTGGAAAAGGCTCCTATACCTCGCCGACAATCCTGCAATACCATGACAGGGATTACATTGTAATTCTTTATTCAGATGGAGTTGCTTTCATCGATCCCAACAACGGGGATTTTGTTCACCACATCAGTCTGGATAAAGATAATACGGAAATGACCTGTACAACTCCAGTCATAAAAAATGACCATATTTTTGTAAGCGCATTGAAAGGTAGCCAAAGCATTCTATTTCAAATGATTGATGAACAACCACAAATTGTCTGGAGAAGCAAAGCCATTCTTGCCTATCACACGAATCCATTTCTCATTGACAATAATATTTACAGCTATAGTGGCATGGCCATGCAAAATAGCATGGGAAAATTTGTTTGTATTTCCTGTGACAGTGGCAATGTAAACTGGGAGACGAAGGATTTGGGAATCGGCACCACAATTTATGCCGACGGCCATTTTATCTGTCTCGATTTAAAAGGCAATCTTTTTCTGGTCAAACCGAATCCGGAAAAATTCGAACTTGTCACTGAATTTCCCGCTGCCATTCCAGATGTCAAAAAGCGAGTATGGACAAAACCAGTCATTGCCGGGGATTACTTATATTTAAGACATGGGAATCGATTGATCTGCTATAACATAAAGTCGGAAAGCTGACACTGAATGATGTTAAAACATTGCTCGGAACTATTTTTCAAAAATAAACGGTTCTAAAAATGGAAACAAATCTTTTATATCAGTGAACCAAATATCAAAGGAATATGTTTATGGATAAACAATTTCGGATTCTGCAATTCATCATGCTTACCCTGAGTCTTTCTCTGCTCAATTGCTCCAGGGCATTCAATGTATTTCAACAAGATGATTATCCAGCCAGTGAATTAAATGCTCCGGAATTGGCGAATAAAATTTTGGTCGCATCCCGATATAGTGATTTCAAAGAAGCGGTTAATGAAAAATTAAAAGAAATGTTTAATGATCAACCTGTTTATATAAAATTCATCGGGCTAAGTAATATTGAAAATGAGGACGTTAAAAAGTACAACGCCATTATCATCATCAACCAATGTATGGGTAAGCAAATGGATCCCGCTGTGACTAACTTTCTCAATAATTATGATGATCACAACAAAATAATTGTGGTGACCACATCCGGTGCAGGGGGGTATAAGCCAGAATGGGAAGGACGTCAATTTGATGTGATCAGCTCGGCATCAAAAAAAGCAAAGGTTGATGAAGTCACTGACCAAATTGCCGAAAAAGTAAATTCGTTAATAAATTAGGCTCGCTAAAATAATCTGCCATCCCTTTTTCTATTGCATTTCTAATTACTATCGTTTTTTCAAAACTCGTTGAACGGCATTAATCGCACATTCAACATCGGTTTCATTTGTCTTCCAATTACACACCGAAACACGCATACAGCGTCTTCCCTGCCATGTGGTGCCAGAAAAAAATGCTTCACCCGATTCTACAACTCGTGCTATCACGTCGTCTGTGAATTGATCATGATCCGCATCCGTTGCATCGGGTTTCGAGCTTAGAAACCGTACCAATCCCTGGTTGATGATCGGTTCCCACATGACTTCCGCACCTGGCAATGTGCCAATACCTGTGATAAGTTGCTGCGTATATCGACACGTGCGCTCAATTAATTCGGCAACTCCCCGTTTTCCTAACTGCCGAATAGTAGCATACGTCGCGACGCCACGCCCGCGGTGCGACCACTCAGGCGTCCAATCCATTTGGTCGCGGGCGACTGCATCATGCGTCAAATAACTTGCACGGTGAGACATTGCTGCCTGATGCGCTCTTGAATCCGTAATAAACGCATAACCACAATCGTAGGGTACATTCAACCATTTATGCCCATCCACCGCCCATGAATTAGCATGTTCGACGCCATTCAGCAAATGTTTATATTTGGGACTTGCCGCGGCCCACAATCCAAACGCTCCATCAATATGAACCCAGGCGCCATAATCATGAGCAATCGGGATGAGTTTATCAAACGGCTCAAATACTCCGGTGTTGATGTCGCCAGCCTGTAGCAGGACAATAGTTGGTTTGCCTGCATGTTCACGAAGTTCATTCCGAAGCGCTTCCGGGTCTAAATGTCCCTGTTCATTTACAGAGAGATCAAAAACATTATCATTGCCAATTCCTAACAAACGAACAGAACGCGCAATCGAGCCATGTCGTTGGTTATTACTCATGATGCGTATTGGAGGCGCACCATTCAATCCCTTGCGTTCCACATCCCAGTTGTGTTTTGCCAATAACGCATTTCTGGCGGCCGCAAGACAGGTGACATGTGCCATGGAACAGCCTGTTACCAGCGCAAAGCTTGCGTGCTGCGGTAAGCCTAGCAGCTCTTTCAACCATTGGCCGCACACTTCTTCAATCACCGCAATAGCGGGGCCGGAAGCATACAAAGCAGCGGGCTGATCCCATGTCGATGTCAGCCAATCGGCTGCAAGGGCGGCAGGCATGCAACCACCAACAACCCAGCCAAAGAATCGTCCGCCTGAAGTGCCTAATATCCCACCTTGTACATCGGCAACCAATTCGTCAATCACCTGAGTTGCATCCATCCCATCATCGGCAAGCGGGTGGTTTAAATGTTGGCGCAAGTCCGGGAGAGGTGCGGTTGCGTTGACAGGAGCGTTTTCAAGGTTCTCGATATAATTCAAGGTATGTGCAAGCGTAGACTCGAGCAAGCTTTGATATGACATGTATGTCTTTCCTTTCGAATGAAATTCCTGATGATATAATTCATCCAATAAAACAATTCTTGGGATAAATAACTATCACGATCGAATCATTTTTTATCAATATCGTGCTTACTTGAGCGATTGGCGGTATTTCAGGGGCGTAACACCAAAGCTTTTCTGGAAAAAGCTGGAGAAATGAGACGTGCTACTAAAACCACAGGACAACGCAATTTCAGTAATTGAGGAATCGTTGATATGGAGTAATTTTCTGGCTTTATGTAACCGGATTCCAATTAAATATTCAATCGGCGACTTCCCGGTTTCATGCTTAAAGATGCGGCTAAAATGCGACGGGGATAAATGTGCCTGACGCGCCAATTGTTTGGTATCGATTTTTTCAGGATAATGACCGTGCATAAACTGTATTGCCTGATCCACGTTCAAGCGGAGATTGGTCTTTTGTGTGGGAATCGATACATCATAAATAATGCGGATGATGGCGTGTGTTATCCGTAATCCAATCGCATCGAGCAACGGCATATATCCGGGCATTTTACCTTCTGCCTCGAGTATAAATTCTTTCACGTTCGCGGATAACTCCGGTGTATAGCGGAAAATATCTCCAGCCAATCGAACTGGTTCCAGGTTTGGATATAATGAAATTTGCTCAATAAAATAGTCTTCAGGGATGAAGACGCCAGCATAACGTGTGATTCGTTCAGACGATTGCTCGTGATGAACATGTAAAATATTGGGAGAAATTGCGGTCAGGTCCCCGTGCGCTATGTGAAGTTTTTGACCATTAATTTCAAGAATATAGTAATCATCAAAATGCAGCAAAAAAGAATAGGCCGGATGTTTGTGCATCACAGCCTGGCAATATTTGCAGGAATCTGTTGCGGGTAATATCAATCCAATCGTTGTCGAACAATAAAAATCCGTATGCGCCAAATGCTCTTCAGGTATCGGGCCTACTAATTTTTGGATGGCGTCAATATCTGATTTGTTGTTCTGCAACGTGAAATTCCTTTTTTGACCCAAATGTTTGATCATATAATGAAAGCTCGACTATAAAATCAAGAGAATCTTAGGCTCATGACGAATCAAATATTTCTGTTTAAACGTGCCAATACATACTGCGCCCTAACTTTACTTCCATAACGAAAAGTCAAACCAGACAAGAATAATGCAATACCCAAATAGATTACGTCATGCGGAATTCGCGATTGAATATTCAAATGCGTAGTAATCCCCAAAACTTTCGAGAGACCAACCGGTAATACAAGCAATTCGTTATTTAATCGTGAAATGACTGTTTCAAGACTTAACAAACTAACAATAACACCGTTAACAATCAAAACAACACCCAGCGATAAACACGCATTGCCACACGTCTTCAACCAGTTCAACTTCAAATAACGATGTACACTATTAACATAGCGATAACCAAACGAGAAAATTGTCATAAGTAAACATGTGAATATAACGAAACGAAATACCGGCGTCGTAAAGAAGTTGTACCAGAATGCAAATGGCCCGCGATATGCAAAAATAACAAGCACAAGTGCAACCATAACGTAAATTGGAGTGATCATCCGAATGATGTAATGGTATACTTTTATGGAAGCCGGCGGCTTGAAATCGTTAAAGCCCAGCATTAATAAAACCAATGAACCGATTAGCCACACATTCAAATCCATGTGATAACGAACTAAAAATCCATTGTTGACGAATATGATCGGCGTCAACAACAAACATACAATTGTAATAAATTTCACATACATTTTCCAGGAGACATTGTTCGACCAGGGATCGTGTTCGATTTCATTGAGAAACCTGGTCCAGAATCGTTTCACAAATCGCTTTTTTATTGTCCCCCACAAACCGATCAGCACGAGGCCGAATAATACCACTCGCGCAGTGAGTGTATGCTTTTTATTCCGCGCTGCCTGGGCAAAGATCAAATCTGTCTCGATAAAATTATATGCGGGGAAATCAAGGCTGGTTTTGTACAGTTGCAAATGAAGTTGTTTCCGCTGTTCAAATGTCGAATGGGATAGCTGCCAGTCAGAATATGCCTGCTCGTCTCCGGTGTCCAGCCAACGATAAAAATTCAGAAATGTTTTGCGATACCAGGCGAAGGTTTCAAACAGATTTTCTTCATAATCCAATGCTGCCATCATTTTATGAAAAAATACTTTATTTTGAACCTTTTCGTGTGTGATACTTTGG
Source organism: Candidatus Zhuqueibacterota bacterium (assembly GCA_016931935.1). Lineage (GTDB taxonomy): Bacteria > Zhuqueibacterota > Zhuqueibacteria > Thermofontimicrobiales > Thiofontviventaceae > Thiofontivivens. Next base: position 18,918 of record JAFGDW010000181.1, read on the forward strand.
GCAATTTGCTTCATTTGCCGGACAATGTTCACCGCTTCAAAGCCACTATCAATTGATTGCTGAAGTTGATTGCGGCAGGCATAATAATTCAAACTCAAAACCGAGTGCGAACCACTTACAATATCCCAAAACCAGAATATCGGCGGCGCAAAATATTTCCGAACAACAAGCTGTTTTTGAGCGAACAATTCATCATATAAACCTTTTCGTGACGCCTCCTGGGAGAATAAAATGATCTGACGGACTTTATCAATAGTAGTTGCGTCAACGCTAACGTTGGTCATAATCCACTCGGTCAACACCTGATCGATATCGACATTCGGATCGGCTAATACCCGGGCGGTGCAATAGGCATCGATGTCATTGAATTCCCAGGGGCCGTAAAATGGATAAATCGAAAGCGGTCCAGCACGCTGGGGGCCGCCATCCTGCGTCCAAATCCAGGCGCCACATATATGGTTATTCTGAGCCAGTATTTCGTGCAAGTATATTTGATAATCGGTTGTCACATAATTAGGAAAATTGGAGAATGCCTCAAATTCACGTCGCGTTTGAAATTCGATAATCCGTTTATGTTGACCAACAGAAAAAGTAGGGTTCACCGGAAGATATCGATAAAAATCCCCGGTACCATATTTGGTGGAAATGATCAGATTTGGTGAATCAATATCGCCAAGCACACGGAGATACGTTTCAGGATTGGTGTGCAAATCCCCGATTTCATCAATGCCGATTGTCCAGGTGCGAAAAAAGAGCCGTTTGTCATTCTCTTCCATCACTGTTATAAACGTATTTAACATTAGCCGTACGGCTTCATCGGTCTTCACATAAAGCTTACTATAATAATCCCAATTAATCATTTTATACACAGCGCCGGCTTCTCCGATGCGGAGCATTACACCTTCAATTTCCGGGAAGACGGCAAATAGCTCACGCAGAGCGATTGCATACACATCCCAAATACGTGGATCGCTGACATCAATTCCGCCATACCGGTAATTGAAATAACGTTCCAGATTACTGGTGAGTGCAATCATATCCGTTTTAAGAACCACCTTCATTCCCAATGCATGGGTAATATCGAATAGACGGCCAAAGCCCAGTCGCATTGCATCGTGCTGCTTTCGTTCCTGACTCCCGGATTCATATATGTCTTCCCCGCTGCCAAGTTGATCGAAGTTAATAAATTCAAGAAAATTGTTGAATACCACGCCATTATAGCCGTACGATTTCAAGCGTGTCAAATAAGTGCAAAAATCAAGTTCGACCTGGGCGAGTACTTTCATATCGATGAACGGCTCTTTATCCAAAATCAAATTCCTGAAGGCGTACGTATGATGTGAATAGTCTTTCCCCCACCCTGCAGAATCCGGCACAATCCCTACACCACCGGTATCGACCAGACGATACGTGAATTCATCCCCAGATAGGATAGATGTATCCGCATTTGTTGTTGATTTATCTGTCTGCGTTGGTAGTTTTTTGGTGACTATGTCAATCTTCATAACACGATTAAAATTCATGGCCAGTAAAATACTTACAATGGTAGCGATAGCATAGTAAATCAACGATGTCGTTTTGAACTTTGTTATCATTATTAATTGGATTGCTTATTTAAGAAGTAGTATCCCATCAACGGGCTGAATTAATTCAGTTAACATCATTTATGTCGACAGACAATTAGCTTTTTTATTGAAGCCATTTTACAAAAATATTAACTTAAAAACAAGTTAATTTCTGCAAGTATTTTGATTTAAAATCAGTGACCAGTAGGATGCTTAATCGCTAAAAGGGTAGCCAGTTGTTTGATGTAGGGAATGGAAATGTAAATGATATCAATAAGGCCATGTTCAAAGATATAGCGAATTAATTCTTCAGGTTTCATTTCCTTGATTTGCAGCGGAGTGATGGGAAAGGACATCTGCTGCATTTTTGGATAACCGATCGATGCCAGAATAACAGCTTTCTGAAGCTCATACTTTTCGATCATTTCCGGATACATAGTTGTAAAGTCGCTGGCAATCGCATACAAGAAACGCGCAGATTTTAAATCAATGCCAAGCTTCATCAGGTTTGGATCGAATGTATCCTGATTCATGCAGAACAGTTCGATCACATATTGTCCGGCTTCAATTATGTTGGTGATAACATTCGTCGTGGCTTTAAATAATGAAATATATACGTCGTCACTTTGCATCGTGTACCTCCGTGAAGATAATCCGGGTTTAAGATGATAATTCACAGTCGGTCGATTCAGCGATTAATTCGGGGATGTGATTCTAATCTTACGAGATGAGTTGCTGTTTTGTCAAGCGATTATAAATAGAACTTTTAACTTGATATAGGCCAAAAAAATGCTTATAATAAGATAACGCTTTTAAAAACAACATTTCGGTCATTTATCTACATATCGTTGTTAAATATACTACATTATGTGGTTAAACACAAGTAAAAAATGTCAATCGAAGAAAAAAAATTATCGACCCCGGCAGAACGCCTCAAATACCTGCGCCTGATTCTAAAGTTAACTCAGGCAGATTTTGCAAATGCGTTGGAAATCAAACAGCAGCGTCTTTCGAATTATGAAAAAGGTGATCGGAAAATTCCCAATGATATTTTGGAACGGCTGTCGAAAACGTGGAATGTAAATATCAATTGGCTCGTGACAGGGATTGGTGATCCACTTGATACGGTGTCAATGATTAGCAATGATTCGATTAAACAGGTCACTGACGCAAAGGAATTATATATCAATCGCTCACAGCACAATTCTGCAGGAAGTACCATTGATAAACAGAAAGCCGAAATCTGGTTCGAAAATTTGCCGGAATCCGACCAAATCGGCTTGCTATTCAAAGTTATTTATCGTTGGAGCCGGGAAGGTAAAATCCTGCTGCATAAAACACTTAACGCTTTAATTGGAGATGAATAAGACAACTTATCTTATAACTTCCCTATCGTTATTCGATAGTCCATTATTTTTCGAACTTTAATTTAGCGATAGCATCGCTGCAAGTAGTACTATCACTTCGCCGACCTAAATTTCAAACCTGAAGCAGGTACTTCATTTCGATTTTTTTCAAGTTATATTTCTTGCCGGGTTTTCAAATTCCCCAATTTCCCCATATAAATGTTTATCATTAATCCAAATGTATTTCATTTGAATATTGTTTTATCGTAACGCCACCAAATTGACATAAATTTGTAACCGCCTTGTTCGATTTTTTTAACATGATTTCTGTATGTTGGTAACAACATTAACCAACTCACAGGGGCATATGAAAACAATCGATGTGCGTCACATGATCGAATCCAAAAATCCCGGGTATTTTGATCGCCTTCCACGTTTTATTGGTTCTCTCATCATCTCTTTTATTGAGCGGCTCATCCATATGAGTACAATCAATCAATTTCTTGAGACACATACAAATAGCTATGGCATCGATTTTATCGACGACGTATTTGATGAATTCGATTTCAGTTATCTGGTGTCCAGCAAAGATCGTCAACGCATTCCCAGCGAAGGCAAGTTAATTATCGTTGCCAATCACCCACTCGGTGGCCTGGATGGATTAGCGATTATCAAAGCAATCAGCCAGGTACGCTCGGACATAAAAGTAGTCGCTAATGACTTGCTCATGAACCTCGAAAATCTCCATGAATTGTTCTTACCGTATGACGTGTATTCCAAACGACCGCAACGCAATGAAATCGAGGACATTCGCGCATCGCTTCAACGGGAAGAGGCAGTAATCTTTTTTCCCGCGGCTGAAGTATCCCGACTCACCTGGCAAGGCATTCGCGATCGCCAATGGTTGAAGGGACCCGTTTATTTTGCCCGAAAATATCAGGCGCCGATTCTGCCCGTTCATGTAAAGGCGAAGAATTCAATTTCGTTTTATCTCATTTCCTTATTAAATAAACGCCTTTCCATGCTGCTACTGCCACACGAGATATTGAATAAACGCAACAGACCGGTAGGTTTGCGAATTGGTGATCCGATTCCAACACAATCACTGGATAACAATGTCATCAATGCGGATTATCAAACGAAATTGCTGCGCAAACATGTGTACCGGTTGGGTAAAAAAAAATCAGGAATCTTTAAAACTGAAAAAACCATTATCCACCCGGTCGATCGGAAAATACTAAAAAATGAACTTGCAAACTCCCAGCTATTAACACTCACACCGGATGATAAAAAAATATATCTTGTGAATTATAAGCCAGGCGAGCATATTGTGAAGGAAATTGCCCGATTACGGGAAGTAACGTTCCGCAAGGTCGGTGAAGGCACCGGTGCGAAAATGGATTTCGATCAGTACGATCGTTTTTACAAGCATCTTGTGATTTGGGATGACGATGAGTTGGAGATTGTCGGTTCCTATCGGCTGTGTGTGTGTCACGATGTTATTCAAGAATATGGCGTAAGTGGTTTGTACAATGCATCGCTATTTCATTTTTCCGAACAATTTACAAAGATGCTCGAAAATTCAGTTGAATTGGGTCGTAGCTTTATCCAGCAAAAATACTGGCGCAGCAATTCACTCGATCATCTCTGGTTGGGTATAGGCGCGTTTTTAAGCCAACGTCCTGATATTAAGTACCTGTTTGGCGCCGTAAGCATCAGCGATAACTATTCCCACGCTGCAAAAAGTATGATCATTTATTACTATAAAAAGTGGTTTGAAGACACAGAAACCTGGTCGCGCTCGAAAAATCGTTTCATGCTGACACGCCAACAGATCGATGATCTCGAAGCAATGTTTACCGGGATCAGCCCTGAAGAAGATTTAAAAATTCTCAAAGAAAATTTAAAAGTTCTCGGCTATTCAATTCCGATCCTGTTCCGCAAATACACCGAGCTTTGTGATCCCACTGGCGTCAAATTTCTTGACTTTGGCGTGGATGCTGATTTCGCCAACTGTGTCGACGGCCTGATTTGGCTGGATCTGGCAACCTTGAATCCGGCAAAACGCAAACGTTATTTCCGGATATTAAGCTCAAAAGTGGAAAAAATTCTTCACACTGCTGAATTGAATTAAAAAAATGAATATTTGAATTCTGTGATCCTGTACAATGTACCAGATGTGATATTAGGTTTGGTGCGATTTTCGGATGCATCTGTCCCGCTAACTTACGACGGGACAGTTTTAAATTTGAACGGGAATCCATAAAAAATGGATTTTCAGTATTCTTTCAATATTGGTTGGTTATGTTGATCCGCCGCGGCGGATCATGCCAAAGGCAGATACGCCTTCGGAGCACTCAGTCAACGTTATGTTCCGTACCCTGAGCTTGCCCTGTCTCGCAGCGGCGTGCCGTTCCGATGCATCGGAACACGAACGGTGCCGAGGGATACACTCATCAGCATTTATTAAATGGATACGATTTTCAGTTACCAAAACTTATATTTTCCTATAGCTATAAAAACACACTCTCACCACAATCATCTATTTCCATAAAAAGAAATAAACACCGCTGCGGGCATTTCTGACAACTTTTTACAATATATTAAAATTATTACTTGCTCCAAATCGGAAAGATAGTTATTTTACTATCCATATAGTCCGCATAAAAGCACCTTTCGATGTTGATACACTGATTTTGCATTTACTCACCATGTCGGGGAAAACATGAAAGCGAAAATCGAACATATTGCCATGTGGGTCAAAGATATCGAAAAAATGCGGCTGTTTTATGAGACCTATTTTGGCTGCAGTTCAGCTTCTAAATATGTGAATGACACAGGTGATTTCTGCTCATATTTTCTATCGTTTAAATCCGGGGCACGGTTGGAATTAATGAATCATTCAAAAATCACCAACTTCATGAAACAAGCAGAACCACTTGGTTTTTCTCATCTGGCAATTTCCATTGGTAGCAAGGATGAAGTCAATCAGCTAACGAAAACACTTAAAGCTGCCGGATACAAAATTATCTCCGATCCACGGATGACCGGAGACGGTTATTATGAGAGTGTTTTTCTTGATCCGGAAAATAATAAAGTTGAGCTGACAATCTAATTCACTGTAATTCAAACAACGTACAGCCACGAAGTTTTATTCATTCTGATTTCTAAAACAGGAGGAGATGTAATGATGCTTCCCAAAAGCATGGTGTATGTCATTTTAATTTTATTCGGAGTATCAATGATTTCTTGTTCACAGTTAAAACAGCCGGGTGAAGAATTCACCATTCGTTCTGGTGTCAATGTCAGTCACTGGCTGTCGCAAAGCGGCAAGCGTGGCGAGGCACGTCTTAATTACATCACGAAAGCTGATTTTGATACGATTGCTGCTATGGGATTTGATCATGTCCGCATTCCCGTAGATGAGGAGCAATTGTGGGATTCCCTGGGAACAAAAGAAGCAGAGGCATTCGAGCTATTGCACAACGCACTCACGTGGGCGGCAGAAGCAAATTTGCGCGCTATCGTTGATATGCATATTATACGCTCTCATTATTTTATCGCCGAATCCAATGCCTTATGGACCGATTCGGCGGAACAGGACAAGCTGGTTGACTTGTGGATGCAGCTTTCCGATGAATTGAAACAATATCCGAACAACTTGGTCGCTTATGAAATTCTTAACGAAGCCGTCGCCGACGATCCCGAAGACTGGAACAATTTGGTGGCCAAAGTCGTTGCCGCCATTCGCGTGCGTGAACCGGAGCGAACAATTGTTATCGGCTCAAACAGATGGCAAATTGCAGATACGTTTCCACAACTCAAAGTACCGGAAAATGATTCCAATATCATTCTGAGTTTCCATTTCTACACGCCGATGCCAATCACACATCACAAAGCCTCGTGGACGGCAATTGCTGAATACTCTGGACCAGTGCATTATCCCGGTCAGGTAATTGAGCCAAAGGATATGCAAGGTTTATCGGAAAAAGCACTGGCCATGCTGGAATGGTCCAATGGTTATTTCACCAAAGATTCGTTGGAAAAGGTGATGATGCCGGCGATGAAGGTGGCGCAAGAGAAAAATCTGCCTTTATTCTGCGGTGAATTCGGTGTCTACCCGACCATAGATGATTCAATTCGTTTGCAATATTATAAAGATTTGTGTGATATTTTCAAACGAAATAATATTGCCTATTGCCACTGGTGCTATAAAGGCGACTTTCCGGTTGTTGGTGAAAACAGCACGCCACAACAGCCACTCGCTTCAATTCTAACAGCAAAATAACACTTCATGCCATGAAGTTAAGCGCAATATTTCGGAGTGAAGCTGTATCAAAAGTCAAAATTCGTATAATTTCTTCATGCTGAGCGAAGTCGAAGCATGTTGTTTTATCGTAATTTATCATCCTTCGACTACGCTCAGGATGAAGC
>JAFGDW010000007.1 GCA_016931935.1 Candidatus Zhuqueibacterota bacterium
CTGTGAATCCGTGAAATCCTGTCTAAAATATGTTTTAACATTTTCTGCCAAAAAATGTCAGAAAATAATTTCTCAGTTACTAACATGGATTTTAAATACTACCTAAATTTCTAAAAGCTACTTCCATTTTTATACAACTACGTTACGATCTGAGTGATTTCCATTAAATCGGTTTTCATTTTCCAAGTAATGATCACTGAATGGACTGGAATGCAAACAGATTTTGTATCCACTCAAAAAAAAGATGGTGAGTACAAAAAATGGTTTTTCAAATACCTTGATTGTATGTTGCATAGTGCATAGCGCAGAGAGCATGGCGAAATCAAATTTCGCTATGCTCCCACTTTGCGGGATCCATGCACAATGCATCTTCGGTTTACCATCGAATAATGAGTAGATACCAGATTTTGTTTCTTTCGGAATTTAAATTAGAAAATTCAGGCACAATAAAATTTATCAAACTATTTGACGTTTCGCTATTTCGGCAAACGTCCCGTTCAGGTTCATTAATTCGTCGTAGGTACCACTTTCCACAATTTTACCCACTTTTATGACATAAATCCGATTGGCATTAACCACCGTACTCAATCGGTGGGCAATTACAATACGTGTTGCTTGCAAATTTTCCAAACTTTTACTGACTATTGTCTGCGTTCGGTTATCCAATGCACTCGTCGCTTCATCAAAAAATATCATTTTGGGTTTATGCACAATTGCCCTGGCGATTAACAGTCGCTGCCGCTGTCCACCAGAAAAAGTTGTTCCGCCTTCACTTACAACTGTATGCATGCCCATTGGCATATATTTAATATCTTCATCCAGGCCGGCCATCCGCGCGGCCACCCAGGCGTCATCCACGGTTAATGGTGCATTTCCCACAATATTTGTGTAGATATCTCCGGACATTAACTTCCCGTTTTGGAGTACTGTGCCGATTTGTTTGCGAACCGATGTAATATCAAGCGTGGAAAGATCCTGTCCATCATAAAGAATAGCACCTCGCTGTGGTTCTTCGAACCCTAATAAAAGCCTTAAGATTGTAGATTTCCCGGAGCCGGATGGACCGACAAACGCCACAAATTCGCCAGGATTTATTTCCAGTGAAACATCATTTAAAATTAAAGGACCGTCTGCTTTATAACGGAACGAAACATGACTGATTTCAATACGGCCATTTAATTCGCCAGGATCAGACTTTGTGGTATCTACCTCCGGCAGGGTTTCCAAAATCGGCGCTGCATTTTCGTAGATCGGAACAACCTTGAGAATTGAAATCATGGTTGAACTGAATTCAAGCGTTCCCGCTAGAAATGCACTAAACGCTGCACTGAAGGCCAGAAAATTACCGGTCATTAACATAACATCATCTCGATATAAAGCTAACGATGCAAAAATAGTCAGAGACGCCAAAATTGGAAGCATGGAATTAAATACAACTACATTGTTCGACAACAATCGTGTCTTAAATGCAAGTCGTTTCTGCACTGTAAACTTCTCTACCCATGAGCTAAACGACCGAATTTCTGCACCAGCAATCCTCAATTTAGTAATTGCCGAAATAAACTGAAATAGCTCGCCTGAAATTTTATTGTTTATTTCTATCAGCGGTCTGAAATATTTAAGATCGAAATAACCAGTAATTGCTGTCATTATTATAGCGATCAGCACGATGATAGATGCTGCCAATGCAAGTTTCCAACTGTAATAAAATAAAAGGAAAAAATTGAAGATTGAAAATATACTGCCCAGAATTGTTGTAATGGTCGCACCAGATAAAAATTCCCGAATGGCATCAATACCCATAGCACGGTTGGCAAGGTCCCCTGAAGTAAATTGTCTGAAAAATGGTGTTGGTAATTTCATGAGCCTATCCCACACGGCTGCCTGAACGTTTCTTGCCATTTTCCCTTCCAAACGAAGCGTTGCAATACTGCGCGTTATTTGAAACGCAGCAACCGACAGGGCACCAACCAATATCGCAACTGCTATTTGTACTAATTGATTGCGATCCGCACCTGGAATCACGTTGCTAAAAATCATTCCTGTCAAAATCGGAATAATCAGGGTAATGAGTCCACCTGCAATGCCCATAAGCGGGATGATGAGCAGTTCTTTTTTACAATCCTGAACACTAAATTTCAACATTTCCTTTGCATTCATAATTTTGTCTGGAAATGGCCGATAGAACATGAATGCCTGAGGGGCGATCGATGCAGCGTTGTCCGCCAGAATCGGCATCCGCACTCCGGTGGACGGATCATAACATTCGTAATTTGTCGAAGAAGCCGGTAACAGCGCAACCGGTTTTTTATCATCAACGATGAATCCGAGCAGCGGTCCATTGTCTTTACCCCACCATCCGTCCTTAAGAATAACCTGTCGACAACGGACTCGCGATACCCGGCAAATATCACTAAGCGGATCAGTTGTTTTCGACCGCTCTTTTTGCTTTGATGGCGCTGTAATTGTCAATCCCATGGATTGACCAACAGCTTTGCACGCTTCCAAAAGTGCATTTTCACTTTGTTTACTTATCGGCGCCAATGGTTTATTTTCTAGAACCGCAGCCAATTGATTCAGGGCAATTTCCCCCATCCGTCTGTCCTGGTCAATTTTTCGCTTGGATAAATTAAATTCATCAACCGCCATTAGTCGTGTATTGAAATATTCACAACGGAATAACAGCTCGTACATCACTTTCATGCCGTGCCATGCAGCATCCTGTGCAATAGCAGATTCGGTTGAAACCGATGTGATGTTGGTATTTCCTACCATTTGCAGCCATGTATAATAGGATATTGGAAACAAAATGTCGGTACCGTCGATGGGAAGCTTTTCCATTCCGATAAACAAAGGTGTTCCAGCCGAATATTTTATCCAGAGCACACCTTTTTTTGAGCGAATCTTTTTACCATCTTCAAGTTCAATATGTAAGTTAGGTTCAAGCAATACATCCGTTCGCAATTCAATGTTTTTTGATAACCCCAGGGACAATCCGCTTACCCAATGATTCACCATGTCAGCTAACTCCTGCGACATTGCCGGATGTGCAGCCATTTGACGCAGTCGATTTACGTCCAAGCGATATAAATGGGTATTGTGAATTCCGACGGCCAATAAACCTAGATCAAGGCCATATTCATTAATGTTCATCCCGAATAATATTTGACCGGCAACCGCACTAAAAAAATGATTGCGACTACCATGAGGTTTTCCTTCGCTTACTTGAACAGAAAAAATTTCAACTTTCCCTGAACGAATATACCACAAACTGTTCTCGTCATCGAGCAAAAATGGTGTATTTCCGCCGACAATACTCAGGCTTCCTTCGTATTCGAATAACTCCCGTATCGTATTTATTGGCTTGTTAGTTGGATTTGGTCGAATCGGTCGTTGCTCTGTTTGATGAGTTGCTGATACGGAATGTTTGATTGACAGGCTATTCGAATCCAATTCTTGGGAAGTGATTGTTGGTTTTGACTTCTCTATCATAACAACTCCTTACAGAAGACACATAATTAGATTTGTAATTCCGAACTATTGACATTGAACAACAAATATCATGGTGCAGTTGACCTTGCTATTGTCTCATTGATTTTCTTAATTTTCAATTAAACTCGCATATGGTCCGTCAATTTTTTTTAATTCATCATGAGTGCCCCGCTGCACCACCTGTCCCCGGTCCAGGACAATAATTTCATCACAATCACGAATTGTACTCAGACGATGCGCCACAATCAGGCACGTGCATCCCCGTCGTCGCAAATTATCATCAATAACTTTTTCCGTTATCGGATCGAGGGCACTGGTCGCTTCATCCAGGATCATGATTGTGGGATTATTCATGAGCGCACGGGCAATTTCAAGCCGTTGCCGTTGACCACCACTAAAATTGGTGCCGCCTTCATCAACTGTACCTTCGTACCCCCCGGGTTTCCCAGTAACATCATCATGAATGCATGCATCCTTTGCCGCTTGAATAATACCGCTTTTGGGGACTGTGGAATCCCATAGTGTCAGATTATCGCGGATCATGCCATCAAACAGAAATATATCCTGATCCACCATTCCTAAAGAATTATTGATGACATTACGGGGAATATCATTTCGAGGGATGCCGTCGAAGCGAATATCTCCTGCCCACGGTTTGTACAGTCCGGCGACGAGTTTGGCAATCGTGGACTTTCCACTACCCGATCCACCAACAAGCGCGACTCTTGCACCGGGATTCACTTTTAAGCTAAAATTTTCAATGAGTGGTTTTTCCAGCCTACTATATCCGAAGGTTACATTTTCCAGCTCAACGACGCCCGATAATTTGATCAATTCTTCATCAACTTCATTCGTATCTTCAGTTTTAAACTGCTCATCGGTTTTGTACCGCAACACATCATCCAGGCGGTTCATGTCACCTTCAGCGTCTTGTAAAACTGATCCCAGCTTCACCATTTTCGCGACCGGCCCCGTGAAGCTCACCATTAAGCTCTGAAATGCAACCAGCATACCCATGCTTAAATGTCCGTCCATCACCCGCAAACTGCCGAGAGCAAGAATAACTGCTGTATTTATCATTGTTAATGTTGGCGGAATCGTAATTAACACATGGGTGTACATACCCAATTTCTGTTGTGCATTTAACATTTTTGCCTGGTATCCTGCCCAGCGTGAGAAGAAATCGGACTCACTGCCGCTTGCTTTAAGGGTTTCGATCATTTGCAGTCCGTTCATCGCCACACCCAATAGTTTTCCCTTTTCCTGCAAAAGTTTTTGATTTTCATCAACGCGCTTTCGGGAAAAATATTTTAAAGCGACTACATTTAAAACCGAAATTCCAATTCCTACCAGCGTTAAAACAACATCATAATAAAACATAATTGCAGCATAGAAAACGAGCACAATCAAATTGAGGATTGTCGTAGCCAATTCACCGGAGAGTAGTTGAGCTACGCGATCGTTTATTAACACCCTGGATGTTATTTCACCACCATATCGTTGACTAAAAAACTCGATCGGCAATTTGAAGACATGCCACAGGAATTTGCTGGATGTACTGAGTGTAAATTTGGTTTCCATCCGTAGCAAATAGAATTGCTGCAGCCAGGTCAACCCGCCACGAAGCACAGCTGTTATACCCATTGCCAGGAGCAGCGGTCTTAGCCAGTCATCCATTTGTTTGACAAGGTACTCATCGACAAATATTTTACTGAAAATGGGGATGATCAAACCAGGGATGACCAACATCAAGCTTATTAGTACAATATAAACGAGCGCCGTTTCCGAACCCTGAAGTCGGCTTTTGAGCGATCTCCAAATATTGGGTTTGACACCTCCAATAGTAAATTCCGGACCCGGTTCAAATGTCAAAATGATCCCGGTGAATGATTCATCGAATTCATCTTCACTAACTATTCTCGGCCCCTTGGCCGGATCGTTCAAATACACTTGTCCTTTATGGAATCCTTCCAGAACGACAAAATGGTTAAAATTCCAATGGACAATCGCAGGCATCTGTACCTTCCGGACATCTTTTGGCTCCATTTTGAATCCCCTGACAATAAAGCCATATTTCTTGCCAGCTTTCATCATATTATTAGCTTTGCTTCCATCGCGGGAAACACCACACTCGATCCGAAGCTCCTCCAGTGGAATAAATTTCCCATAACGCGCCATAATGATTGCCAGTGAAGCCGCGCCGCACTCAACCGCTTCCATCTGCAAAATGGTAGGTGTTTTCACTCGGTTCTTTTTAAGATTCAGCCTGATCAATACAGGATTTATTAAAGACTGAAGTAAACTCCGAATTGAATAGTAACGTTTTTGTATAGTAACAATGAACGTTCGCATTATTTCGTTTTTGGAATTCATGCTCTAAATTCCTTTATTGATTTAAATACCTAATTTTTCTTTTATTTTTGGTATGACCAGACTGATCGGCCGTTGTTCCCGCACAACAATTGCGCTTGAACATAAGGTACCAGTATGTATTTTAGTAGATGGCCCTTTGGATGATGACCACTTGTAACCGCTTTCGGTATTGTCATCAGGGATAAGATCGGCGTATACTTCGAATGGAGCGCCTGAACCAGAAAGTGTTCCCACAAGTTGTTGATTTTTCAAAACACGCATAATCCCCTGCTGTGTGGATGGAAATTCCGCAACGGATGTCACTTCACCAATCATGAATCCAAATTCTTCTTGTTTAACTGTGCTCGGAGAAATCTGCACTTTCATACCCGGCTTGACTTTTTTACCATCCATCGGCGGAATATATAACACAGCTTCTATATCTTTCACTTCCCGGTTGATCAAATCCAGTTTAAACAATGGTTCACCTGTGCGAATGACTTCCCCCACATTTGTCACCACTTCAAGGATGCGTCCGTTATATGGACTCACCACTTTTGAATTTAGCTCAAGTTCGTTTTTTAATTTTTCCAGCGCCCGTGTTGCTTCATTGATTTTCAGTTGACTGGCTAGTACCTCCCGCTGTTTCTGATTTTTTTGTGTTAACTCGTTCACCGAAATTTCTTTTAGTTTATTTTGCAAATTTTCAATATCACTTCGTGTTGCATAAAAATTCTGCTTGGTAGTCAGCAATGTCTGCCTGGTGATAAGTCCCTGTTTCAACAATTCTTCCTGAACTTTTATTTTTTCCTGGCTCCATTCCAGTTGCTTGGTGGAAGCTTCAATCGAGGATAAAAGAATTTTTCGCTGCTCTGCCAAAAACTCCATTTGCAAACGCAAATCCTTAGTCCCGAACGCAACGAGTTCTTCGTGTTGCTGTTTGAGTTCATTTAAACTGTTCTCAGCTTGTTTTATCTGTTCCTCGATTGCAGGTTGAGCAATGGTTGCGACCACCTGGTCTTTTTCCACCAGTTCACTACTTTTCACTAATATATCAGTTATTTGGCCATTGCTTAGTGAAACAACATCAAAAACACCCCCTGGTTTAATTAACATGCCTCGCCCCATCACCTTCGTCGGTACTCTGCCCCAAACGCCCCAGATCAGCGATGTAATTACAATACAGGATAGCGCAACCAATGCAATCCAGCCTTTCGGCGTCGTAATTTGCATAAGTTCATCCAATTGTTCCGGCGATGAGAGCCGTTCAAGCGATACTTTCCTAAAAATTTGCTTTTTCATTTTCCTGAATCCTCCAGATATGGGATACTGATCAAATGATCGATATCAAAGGCAATATCATTATTTTCAAATTCGATTAACGTTCCTGTTTCATAGCGTAATTTCGCAACGGCTGTGGCATAACTTAGTTGTGAGCTCACCTGATTTAGCAGCGCATTGGTTAAGCGGTCTTCATATAAAATTAAATCTATTAAAGTAGATAAACCTTGTTGGAATTTCAATTTTTCATTTTCCACCGTCGTTCGATAGAATTCGATCGATTCACGGGATTTTTCCAGCCGTTGAATGCTGCGTTTTAATTCATTGATTGCAACAGCAACACTCGATTTGATGTTGCGCGCGATTTCATCACTTTCAATATTGCTCTGCTCATATTCGGCAATCCGCTGCACCGCTAATCCATGTTGAATACCTGTAGGAATTTCATAACTTATGGTACTGCCAAAATTTAAACCGGAAATATTCTGCTTAAATGGCGTGAAGTACTGATTCAGATTATCCCCTTCGTTCAAACCATTATAACCGGCATTAATGCTCAGCGATAATTGTGGCTTCTCACGGTTCTGTGCTTCACGCAATAATATTTTGGCGGCATCCTCACGATAAACAGCGGCTTTAAGATCAGCCCGTTTTTCCAAGGATGACCTAATGAATTTTGATTGTATCAGTACACTGTCGAAATCCATACTGGAAATTGTCGGAAATTCATCAGCGGGTAACGGCAACAAATCAATATTATGATTTCGAATTCCCATAGCCAATCCAAGATTTTGTTTTGCCACATAAAGGTTTTGTTCACTGGAAATCCGTGCCGATATTTTGTCCGCCAGGTTTGCCTTCAATTGATTTATTTCGGCTTGTGGACGTTCTTCAGCATCAATCAGGGTTTGTGTTTCATTTACTAATTTCTCTGCACGTTTTTCAGATTCGTTCTGAATTGCCACAATGTGCGTAGCGGCTACATAATTCCAATATACTGTCACAGTATTGTAAACATAAAGCGAGGTGGTATGATTTAAACTGAGTTTGCTGGCATCATGGTTTTTAGTGAACGCCATTTCCGTTGCCGCTGTTGCGGCCTTACCACGGCCTCTCAACAGGGGCACTGTTGCAGTCACGTTTGCTCCGGCATAATTTGGCACTGTGCGATTGCTAAACTGATCGCTAATGCGATTAAAATTTAGCTCCGAACTTAATAAAATTCCCGACCGAAATTGTTTATACACTCCAAAATTGTAGAATGATTGCTCCTGAGAAAGTGTCGATATTCCGCTGGTTTGTTGTGCCTTCAACAGCGGGGTGTTCTCGTTGCTGGCCCCAAACTGTGATTGCATACTCACATCAAATTGCCCGCCCGCGCTCTGCAACATGCCTTCATATATTTTAACCTGTTCCTGTTGAATGCGAATTGATGGATTGTTTTGAATTGTAGTTTTTACAACTGTTAACAAATCAATGGCCTTTTGTGGTGTACTCTGAGGAAAGATGAAGGTAGGTCCGACACTAAAAATGAAGAGTATAATGCTACCAATCATTTTTGGTCCAATCCATCTTTTTAAGATTGTTGGTTTTTGTTTTTTCATCACATACCTGCCTTTAAAATAAGTCAACATTCGGTAAGTATAGAAAACGTATAATAATTTTTGACAAATAATATGCCGTTTTCTAAAATTATATTTAATCCGTTTATAATTATAGCTATATATGATCTCGAAAAAGTAGCTGATTCGGAGAAAATTAGAGGGATGCCTCTACATTAAATTTATGAACTGCCAACTTTCCGGTAGATTGAATTTAACTACAATATTTTTTTATTGATACACAATAGAGATATGATTCTATTTACCAAATTTAGTTTCCATCCCAATTCATCAAAAACCGTGAATGATGTTCCCCTATTTGAGAACGTTGTTCACATAAACGATAGGTATTTATTTAAATGAAGGTTATCAATTACAGCGAAAAGTATCTGTGAATCAGCTTCACACCCCGGCGCACTATCCCGGCAATAATAAAAATTTTCTTAGAACGCCATCGGTTCGAATCCCCGTAAAATCAGCAGCTCACACATTTAATAAAAATTAATATTACATGTACTCATGGCACAGGATTTGTAAAGAAACATGTCGACATGCGACATCAACCATAAAAGGGGATCACAATGAATGTCATTCTGCTAGACCCTTCTAAACGGAACAATATTCAGGAACCCTACGAAAATATCGGGTTGGGCTATCTCGCCGCTGTGCTGCGCTCGAAAAATCACTCTGTAAGAATCATCAATTGCGCTATTGAAAAATTATCTTTCCGGGAAGTTATTTCATGCATCTTGAAATTCAAACCCGATGTGCTTGGAATTACCGTTAAAAGTGTAAATATCAGGCGCGCGATTGACGTGGTCACTCACTTACGAAATTGTGATTTCCGGGGGCATGTTACGCTGGGTGGGCATTATGCAACCGTTCACCATAGTGAATTACTTCGGGATTTCCCAGCTATTAGCTCTGTTGTTCGTGGAGAAGGCGAACTGGCATTGTTGGATTTAGTGGAAAATGTGAAAACCGGAAATTTTACTCATATAAAAAATCTGTCATACCGAAAAAGCAACAGCGTCATTATTAACGACATGGCTGAAACCCTGACACCATTGGACGAGCTCCCGTTTCCCGCCCGCGACGACACCGCTCGGGTTATACAGAAAGATGGCTCGATTAGTATTTCCGCATCCCGCGGTTGTTATGCAAGCTGTTCATTTTGTTCGATTGCTCATTTTTATAATATTAGTAACGGTCCCAGGTGGCGTCGTCGAAGCCCGCAAAACATTGCTGCCGAAATTGAGTACTTATCCAGGACGTTCCACACGTCCAAATTCAAATTTATCGATGATCAACTTTTTTTATCCAATAGATCTGCACTGAAATTCGTTCGTGAATTGCAGGCTGAGCTCCAAAAACGACATTTGACGATCCAATTTTCTATGAATTGTCGGGCGAATCATATCACGCATGAATTATTTGCGCTGTTAAAAAGTATTGGTTTGAAGAAAGTATTTATTGGCATTGAATCGGCGCATCAACGTGGGTTAGATACGTTTAATAAAGGTACTTCTGTCCAAATTAATAACGATGCATTAACTGTGCTCGATGAACTCAATATCGATTATGATATTGGCTTTATTCTGATTGATCCGTACACCACTTTCGATGAACTTACTGAAAATTTGAACTATCTGTCAACAATCAAAAAACGTATTGAAGGACGCCACTGTTATTTATCTGTGACGACCTCGCTGGAGGTGTTTGGTGGTACGCCTGTTTGCATTAAATTGCAAAACGAAGGACGTTTGACTGGTGACTACTTCAACGGCTATCATTACATGGTTGAAGATGCCAATGTAAAACGCTATCAATTTATTATGGAACATATTATCGAACAAAAACTGGTGGCGTTCTATCATCGGCTGTTATATTTAAAACGATCATTTATTAATCGGGAAAGAAATAAAATCACTAATCTGAGGAGGTTTCATTATGCGCAGAAGCTGTAATGTGTTGACAACTTTAAAATCGTTACATCTCGTAAAATTTCTATCTCTCATTAAACGAACATTGTCGATTGTAGCCGTACTTAGCTGGGTACATAATCTTCCGATCCTGACTAACTAAAATGGGTCAGCGTTTTAATCCGGTTCCTGATCGAACTGGCGCAATGTCCGCTCAATAATTATCAATACAATTTTGATGACAGTCAGGATATTATTCGGTCTGGTTCAAATCAAACTATTCTTTAGTTGCTCCCTAAAACATTCAATATTTACAACAGCCTGTTATGGAAACTCTCCTTAGCAGGCTGTTTCTTTTTTAAAATAGTCATTGCAAAAATTTATTATTTATACTATATTTAATTAATTTGACTGTTTTGGGGAAAATCTATGACTTTCTTTTTAAGCTGTAAAGTAAAGTTATTTTTTTCAATTTCCTGCTTGATTCTACTTTTATCATCGTGCATTGTAAAAAATAATTGTCTATCCGGTCATCATCAATCATTAAAATATGCTCTTCCATCTGAACCTGTTTCGCTGGACCCGGTTGAGTCAAATGATCTCGTTTATAATCAAATCGTGTTCAACATTTTTGAAACACTCATTAAGTATGATTGGGAAGCGGATGAATTTTATCCCATGCTGGCGACTTCGTGGCAGGTCGATACGAATCAGGTCGACTGGACTTTTAAGCTTCGTCCGCATGTTACATTTCACGATGGCTCTCCATTAAATGCCCTGGCAGTTAAAATTTCATTTGAGCGACAAATATCACCTGATTCCCCATATTTTACCAAAAACCGAACAGATAGTTATGGGAAATTCGCGCTTCACATGATTGATAATATATCAATTGTTGATGAACTCACTGTTCGCTTTCATTTAAAATTCGCGTGCAGTTATTTTCTTGATAATATTGCTTCGCCATACTTTTCATCGATTATCAGTCCTGTGGCGTTAAAAAAGTATGGACCAAAGTTTGGTCATCATCCTGTTGGCACCGGCCCCTTTACGTTCAGCAAGTGGGAAAAAGGGGAAGAAATTCTGTTACGGAAATATTCACACTATTGGAAAAAATCTCAGGGAATCAATCGTATCGATTTTCTAATTCTCGCTAATTTAGAAAATCGAATTGATATGCTTAAAGAGAAGAAACTGGATATTATCACTGGTCTAAGTGCCTCATGTATTAATGATTTGTATTATACGCCTGAAATAAAAGTGCTAACACCGCAAATTATCGGAACAAATTTTTTAGGTTTTAATTGTAAAGCAAAGCCATTTGATTCAAGGGATATACGTGAAGCGGTTTGTTTTGCATTGGATGTAAAAACAATGATAACATCGTTAAGCCGAGGATTTGCAACCGTCGCAAACGGCCCGATTCCGCCACAAATCTGCAATACGGATTCACTTCAGAAACAACAGTGCTATAATATCGAACGGGCTCGTCAATTCATGCGGGCAGCCGGATATGCCAATGGGATTGATGCAACATTGGGATATTTTGTGCAAACAGATACCTTGCGCGCTGATCCTATCTCTCAATATATTAAAAGTCAGTTAGGTAAAATCGGAATTAATTTAAAGATTGTCCCGTATAATAATTGGAAACGATACGAGCAAGAAATTTTAGTACAAGGCAAAACAAATATGTTCATCGATGGATGGCCGGTATTCACAAAACATGCCGACAATTTCCTGTACAACTTATTCCACTCTCATTCAAATTTTAATTTTTTCAAATATAATAATTCGGATGTTGACAGTTTATTAACGAGTGCAAATAAAATCACCAATAATCTCGACCGTCAGAAAATTTATCAACATATACAACAGATCATTATCGACGATACCCCAGCTATTTTTTTAAGCCATCCCACCATGGGATATGCCATGCAGGCGCGAGTTCGCAATTTCAAAATCGATCCGGCGATGGTGGTAAATCTGGAAGATGTTGATCGATTGGGTGATTAGCTCAATCCTGACACATATTCGGATGGTCAGTCTTACTTATCTGCACTCAAACAATATTTACTTTCAATGTACAGCAACCAGAAATCAATCATTGCTTACGAATCTATAAGTTAGCAGGAATTTTGCATTCAATGTTTTATCAGAATCTTCTTCAACAACTGAAAATTCGTACTAAACTAACACTTATTATTGTTAGCCTTATTACGATGATTGTCATCGGAATTCTTCGCTCCGTTTATTCACATGAAAAAAACATCATCCTTTCCGAGGCTGAAGTACGCGCGTCCGACATCACGACAATGTTGGCTTTCAACAGTGTGCAGGCAATTCTTCTTGATGATTACCTGACGCTACAAAACTTAATTGACAGTATCAGCAATCGGAAAGGTGTACTTGAAGCGATGCTGTTTAATAACGATGGACTTATTCTGGCTCACAACCACACCGGAAAACGAGGCACCATTATTAACGATTCGGATAGTAAACAGGCTATTACATCGCAATCGCCGTTGTACATACACCGTAACTATAAGGGCAAACGAATATTGGATATTTCATATCCTGTGTTCGTCGCTTCGAAAAAAGAAGCAACCGCACGGATTCTCTTTTCGATCGAAGAATCGTATCAGGCAATTCAGAAATCGATGAATTACATATTAATAATTGGTTTGACCGGCCTATTCATCAGTGTGTTGCTTGTATATATGGTTACGCATGTGTTGACAAATTCACTATTAGAATTGCTGGAAGCGCTTAAACGAGCAGGCGCTGGGCAACGCAATATCCAAATTCCGATCAATTCATCGGATGAGATTGGCGAATTGCGGGCCGCATTTAATAAGATGATAGCGGATATTGATATTCTCGAAAATAACATTCGTACAACCGAACGCATCACAGCATTTGGCTTGATGGGCGCATCACTGGCGCATCGTATAAAGACGCCGTTTACTTCAATTCAAACATTTGTGGAGCTGTTGCCGGAAAAATACGATGATCCGAAATTCCGCATGACTTTCCAAAAGCATGTTCTGCAACAGATCAACAACTTGAGCAATGTAATTACCGAGCTTTCCAATTTTTCCCAGAAAAAAACTCTATCACAATCAATGACCGATATTAATCAAACGGTGATGAATGTAGCAAAGACACTTCAACAAAAAATACGAAATTCAGATATTGAGTTAGATACTCAACTTGATCCGCTTCCGCTCACAATGGTCGATGAGAAACAACTCACAGAAGCCTTCTTAATCATCGGTGAAAATGCGATCGAAGCCATGGGCGGGAATGGAAGACTGACGATCAGGACGCTACAAAATAGCACTGATTCCTTCGGAAGTGAAACCAATAACAGATTTTTTTGCGTGACATTTTCCGACACCGGCAACGGCATACCAACGGAAAATCAGGAAAAGATATTCGATCCATTCTACACAACTAAAACAAAAGGTATGGGATTAGGGCTGGCAATCTGTGATAAAATTATAAAACGACATCATGGTACTATTCACATCCAAAGTGAACCAGGTAAAGGCACAACTTTTAATATTACACTGCCAATCAATAGTAATGCAGAGAATGAAGATTAAGGTGATATAATGAAACCCAACATTCTAATAGTCGATGATGATGAAAGTATCCGCGCGTCATTAGCTTTATTACTGGATGAATCATATAAAACGTTAGAAGTTTCGAGAGGTGAAGATGCACTGGAAGCTTTGAATCAAACCCACATAGATGCCGTTCTACTCGACGTTAAAATGAATGGGCTGGATGGCCTGGAGACCTTGAAACTGATTCGCGAACACCATGAACAGCCAGTGGTCATCATGCTGACTGTGCTCGAAGATATTAAAACGGCAGTGACCGCCATTAAATTAGGAGCAAATGACTACCTTCGGAAGCCTTATAACAAGGACGAACTATTATTGACATTGGAGCGAAATTTACAGATAAAAAATGAACACAATGAAATCCGTTATTTGAAATCGGAACTGGACAGGGTGACTGAATCCAAAATAATAATCGGTCAATCAGCAGAAATAAAAAAAGTGTTTACACTCATCAATCAGGCAAGTCAAAGTAATACAACGGTACTGATTACCGGCGAAACCGGTACAGGAAAAGAACTGGTTGCCCGCGAGCTCCATAAACGAAGTCCGCATGCGAATAAGCCGTTTGTGATTGTAAATTGCGCGACCATTCCTCGCGACTTATTGGAAAGTGAATTATTCGGACACGAAAAAGGCGCGTTTACCGGCGCGCTTAAGCAGAAGCTCGGTAAAGTAGAAATTGCAAATGATGGTATTATTTTCTTTGATGAAATCGGCTGCCTGCCGATAGAACTGCAATCCAAATTACTGCGTGCGCTTCAGGAAAAAACATTTGAACGTGTCGGGGGAACGGTTACCATTCCCACCAATGCCCGGTTTATTTTTGCAACAAATGAAAATTTGAAACAGGCTGTTAAGCAAAATACATTTCGAATGGATTTGTACTATCGTATCAATGTGTTTCCGATTCTGGTACCACCGCTGCGTGAACGCAAGGAAGATATTCCGTTACTCGTTGATTATTTTCTTAATAAATACTGTATTGAACAACGTAAAACTATATTTCATGTATCACCGCCCACAATGGACCATTTTGTAAATTATTCCTGGCCCGGCAATATCCGCCAATTGGAAAACGAAATCGAGAAACTGGTAACAATCGCCAATGCGGCGATGACGACGATCACCCCGGATCTCATTTCCGAAGAAATCCGCGAAACACACTCAACAGATTTCTCCACCGAAGGCGGGCTGTTAAATGATGCGTTAGAATCACTTGAGCGAAAGATGATCCAGAAAGCATTGCACAAGTTCAATGGAAATAAAACCAAAGCTGCACAATATCTTGGTATTAGCCGACGAGGGTTGCATAAAAAACTGGATCGGTTTGGGGAATCGTTGGAAGTGTAGCCAATAGATTATTTAGTAGAACGCGTACTTATAGTCCGGCCGAAAATCAATCTAATTAATGGTGTCTGTTGCCTGAGCTTGCCATCTCGCACCGGCGTGTCGTTCCGATGCATCGGAACACGAACGGTGTCGAAGGCAATAATTTCGCGATTGTCAGCTTCGACGGGCTCATTTGACGATTAAGCATTAGCAAATGTTTCAAATATACTCTAAATACGGGTTCACTGTTTTTCATCTCATACTCCAAACCAACGAAACTGATCTTTCCCAAATAGAGACATTCCTCCATTCAAAAGAACCTCATATCCATATCGAATAAAATTTCATTCACGGAATGTGCAAAATTACGCATTCCGTGCCCGGTTTTGTGCATACAATTGCCCATTTTCGAGCAATCCAACTCCGTGAAAAAATAGTTGTAATTTGTTCATTTTTATAGATCAATTGCCTTAATTTTAATGAATTAAATCCAAATAATCAGATGACATCCAGGCAATGAATTGTTGGTGAAAAGGAAATTGGCATTAAATTTGTAATATTATTTGACAAACCCGCACAATTTTCGCTGTCAACTTTTTCATTATGTGCAAATCAAATTGATCAAACCTTATGGATGCCATGAAAAAAAAGATACTCATAGTTGATGATGACATGAGCATCACAATTTCATTAAAATATCTGCTTGAGGAATTATATCATCCGGCAACTGCATCCAGCGGTGAAGAAGCATTGGACAAGCTCAAAAAAAACCATTATGATGCGGTATTGCTGGATTATAAAATGGATGGAATGGATGGCCTGGAAACATTGCGGCAGATACGTATGATGAAAGAGAATATTGTCGTTATAATGCTGAGTGCAATCGATAATGAGGAAATTATTAATGAGGCAAAAAAGCTAAACGTAAATCACTATCTAACGAAGCCTTATAAAAAAGACGAGATATTATCGACCTTAAGGAATAATTTAGCAGCATAATCAAATAAATGGATAAGCTGATAAAAACGTGCCACGCACTTTTGAAGTGCGTTGCACGTTCTGTTTATACCGACCAAGTTACTTAACCGGCACCGCTTTATATCCATATTGAATAATGCCGGGAGTTCCATCCTGTGAAATTTTTCGGAATTCCAGGCGGACAGGCATGCCAATTTTTAGGTCATCTGGATTACAATCCGCAATCTGCGTACATATTTTAATACCATCGTTTAATTCCACAATTCCAATCGGGTACGGCGCCTGATCAACAAATTGACTCGGAGCAATCCGAATGACTGTAAATGTAACGATTTTACCATACCGGCTTAAATTTATAGTTTCGAATGACCGTGACGCGCATTCATCACACACTATCCGAGGCGGGAAAAATATTTTTCCGCAACCAGTGCATTTTGCTGCCTCGTAGCGATAGCGTTGGGGAATTGATCGCCAATAATTGGGAATTGCCATTTAAATCACCTCCATAATATGCGTTACGGTGCTGCCGCCACTGCCGCCCATATTTTGCGTCATACCGATCCGCGCGTTTTTAACTTGCCGGTCACCTGCCTCGCCGCGAAGCTGTTTCGTGATTTCAATGATCTGGGCGACACCTGTCGCGCCAACCGGATGCCCTTTGGATTTCAGTCCACCGCTTGCATTAACGGGAATTTTGCCATCGATTTGTGTCAGACCTGCTTCAGTAGCCGGGCCCGCCTGTCCCGGTTCGAAAAATCGCAATGACTCCAACACCATTAATTCGGCAATGGTAAAGCAATCGTGAACTTCAATCACATCGATGTCAGCAGGAGTTCTGCCCGCCATTTTGAACGCACGATTTCCGGCTTCGGTTGTAGCGGTCAGCGTTGTCAAATCACTGCGGCTATGTAATGCGATGCTGGCAGTTGCATGACCAAAACCGGTAAATTTAACAATTGGTTTTTTGTCAATACGTTTTGTAGTTTCCAGCGAGCAGATAACCGCGGCTGCGGCGCCATCGGTAATTGGTGAGCAATCAAGAATATGTAACGGATCGGCGATCATCACCGAATTCAGCACGTCGTCCACTGTGATTAATTGGGGAAATTGCGCCAATGGATTTTTGGACCCATTCGCGTGATTTTTCACCGCCACCGCTGCCAATTGGGCACTGGTCGTTCCGTATTTATGCATGTGCGCATGTGCCATCATAGCATAAAGTCCGGGAAAGGTAACCCCCTGATAGACTTCGTATTCCTGATCGGCAGCAGTTGCCAGCGCAAATGTAGCAGCATCGCCGCTGACGTCAGTCATTTTTTCAACGCCACCGACAAGCACGATATCGCTGGCGCCGGACATCACATCCAAAATACCACACTTCACTGCAAGTCCGCCCGATGCGCACGCCGATTCCACACGCGCTGCCGGAATTGACGCGACGCCAAGATAATCTGCCAGCACGGAAGCCAAATGTTCCTGGCCGTTAAATAATCCACCGCTCATACATCCCACATACATCGAATCGATATGATCAACACCGGCATCGTCGATTGCTTCCAATGCCGCTTCAACAAAAATTTCATGAATCGATTGTTTCCATAATTCCCCCCATTTATTCATACCAACGCCAATAATTGCCACGTCACGCATAAGGCTCTCCTTTATTATCAATTACCAATTATGCCAATTTTACCATTATCAATTAACAATTCACCATTATCAATTATTATCATTCATCCGAATTTTGCCGCGGTACTTTGCATATGTTCCGTAATCGATGTACACCTTATTCTCATCCAGCAGGGTTCTGGTTTTGACAGCCGCATTTTGAACTGCGGTAATCTTATCCGTGACTTTCCATATGAAAGCGTCACTGCCAGCGCCGGAGCCGTACGATACCATCAATATCTGATCACCCGGTTCCGCAATATCAAGCACCGCAGTCAATCCCAACGGTGAAGCTGCGGAATAGGTGTTGCCAAGCGTTGGTGTTAATAAACCGACCTCAAGTTGTTCGGGTGTGAAACCCAGCATCTTCCCGACACGCAGCGGGAATTTCCCGTTCGGTTGATGAAAAACAACGTGCTTGAAATCGCTGACTTTCATCCCCGCCTTCTCCAAAATACCTTTCGTAGCACCAATGGTATGTGAAAAATACGCTGGTTCGCCCGTAAAACGGCCCGCATGACGCGGATAAAATTCATGTTCACGGCGCCAGAAATCGGGTGTGTCACTCATATACGAATAGGTCACAACGGCTTCAGCCAGGACGTTTGTCTTTCCCATAATAAATGCGGCTGCACCGGCTGCGGCGGAATATTCCAACGCATCTCCCGGCGCGCCCTGTGATGTATCGGCGCCAATGCCTACAGCATATTCCACTTGCCCGGCTTCAACAAGACTGAGCGCCACAAACATACTTTCGGAGCCAGCCTTGCAGGCAAATTCGTAATCAGCACAATGACAATCGGGAATTGCGTTAATGGCTTCAGCTACGACGGTGCCGCTTGGCTTAACCGCATAGGGATGCGATTCAGACCCAATATATAACGCGCCAATTTTTTGGGCATCAATTTTCGCCCGTTGCAGCGCGTTTCGTAACGCCTCCACAGACATGGTGATGGTATCCTGATCCGGAGACGGCACGGATTTCTCTTTTAGCAGAAGCCCGCGTTCATAACTAGGCGCATCTGCTCCCCACGTTTTGGCGATGTCCGCCACCCGGATTCGGTTGCGCGGAATGTACGCTCCATACCCAACAATTCCTGCCATATGATCCTCATTTTTTGTTTTTATAATTGTATTTTGATATTTAGCGAGACATCTAAATCAAAGACATATAATTTAAGACTCACTCCATTCTGAAAGGTTCACTAAATGAATAACAATTCATAAGGACGTGAGACGTCAAACGAGAAACGTGAAACGTAAGAAATTCGACAGACAAAATACGTATCCATTCAATAAATGATGATGATTGTACCCTTCGACAAGCTCAAGGTACGGGACATTCCGTTGACTGATCCCGCCGAAAAGGCGGGACAACATAGCCATCCAATATTGAATGGATACCAAAATACTTTGCTGCAATTGTCTTTGTCATTCGTTTGACTTTTCACCTTTCACCTTTCACTTTTCACAAAAAACTGCTCAAATTTGCCAGAACATGAATAAAAAAATTGGGTGTAAGCATACAATTTCAAAACCACTTTGGATTCAGTATATTTAGCGGTTCCAATTTAACAACGGCTCTGAACAAATATGCCATGCACGTTACGTGTGTGCATGGCATATTTGAGATCGGATATTTCGATTTGGACACTTAATGACCGCCACCGATTTCACGACCCAGTCCGCTTGGCCCGCGAGGGGCAATATCTTTGAATACCCACCGCAGGCCACGACTGTATCCTTCGGATTTGACGCCAGAGTGGCGCTCACCTTCAATTGCGTAATTCAGCAGCGCGAATTCCTTATAGTTTCGGTTGGCGAGTTTTGCCTGTAACTCAATAATGGGTTCGCGAAATGGAACATACTCATCACCACCATGCGAGAGAAAGAGCAGAACCGGTAATGAATCATGTTTTGCCGCCCATTCATCATCCTGCCGGAACAAGTACCGATTATCCCAACTCGCTGCCGGACTGATAGAGATAAAACGCTTAAACATTTCCGGTCTTTCGTACATGACATATAGAGTGAATAATCCGCCCAATGAACTGCCAGAAAGCGCCCGTTCATTCCTATCGGCACGGTAGTCGGCTTCAATGCGGGGGATGACAGTTTCTTCAATAAATTGCAGAAATTTGGGACCATCTCCATTGCTTGGATTATCGAGACGCACCTGTGTTGGCGTCAGATCATGTGCGCGTAATTCTCCATAGTTGGGATTATCGCCGGGATAGGAAAACCCGACCATAATCAGTTCAGGAATAACATTATCATATACAAGCTGGCCATGAATTGAATTGAGCAGCGGCATATCCCAGTAGGCGTCCATGAAATAGAGCGCCGGATAATGTTTTTCCGGATTATTCGCATAGCTGTCCGGCAAGAAAACAATTATCTCATGATCGCGGCCAGTTAAGTCTGATTTCATCTGGATATAATGGGTATTTTTAAGCGTGAAATGTTGTTCCTGGGCAGTTACAATTGTCGAAGCAAACAGGATGGTCATCATGATGAATACGAGATAGCGCGGAAGCAAGTCAAGGGAAGCAATGTCAGAAATACGCTCAACAAAATCTGAGGTTTTTAACATATGTTTGTTCCTTTCGGTTTGTAGTAACTCCTTACCGGTTGATTTGTAACATGATTAAATTACCGATGCCATCGCTTAGAGCGATTGCATCGGTCTTGCCGGGTTACATTTTAGCCCATAACAAGTATAACATCATGAACTGATATTGACAAAATTTCAAAAATTGACTGAAAACGAACGTCATACATGTGCAATGCAAACGATCGACGCCCGCCGAATATTCCCATTGGCTGACAGCACGTTCCGTTATGGCTTAAATAACCCCGCCTCATTGGCGCCCTGTAAACCGGCTTGATATAATCGTTCATCAACCGGGGCAAGTCTGGCAACCATAGCTGGTGTCAGTAGTGAAAAGCGCCGGATTTTATCCAAACGCTGGGCAATCCGTTCAAGCGGGGCGTCCGATATCATCCAACCCCATTTATCAAATGATGTGAGATTTAACGCTGCGGTATAGCCACGCAATGTTTTTTCACCCGCCACATTATAGTATTGCTCAAAATATGACAACACCAGTTCACGCAGATTCCGGAAAATTGGCTCGCGATAACGCAATCCGGCAAAATTCGATTTGGCGATGGCGCCCCAATATCCGTCCAGTTTGAACAGCGCCAATAAATGGTCGTCATCGCGATCATTGGGAATCATATCGATAATTAACGGTGGAAATCCGATATTCCGTAAAAGCGCCGCGGCGAATAACGCACCGTCAAAACAATGACCAACGCGATCCCGCAGCACTTGCAATGGACAGCGATACACCGATTCGGAGCTATATGGAATCGTATCCAAAAATGCCTGGATTTTTCCAGGTGAATCGAGTTCAGCTACAGTGTGCCGTTCCTGATCATTCAGTGCGCTAATAAACGAATTGATGTTTTTCATTCAGATTCCTTAACAAGACTATCTATTTATTTTATCATCAACATTTTCCGGGTCGACACATGTGCACCCACCGATAGCTTATAAATATAAATACCCGAACTTAAATTCTTGCCACTCCAGGAAGCTGAGTATTCACCGGGTGATTTCTGTTCATTGACAATGTTTTCAATCAACTGACCGGCGGTGTTAAAAATTGAAAGTTTGACCTGGCATGTTTCAGAAATGCGATACCCAATTTTCGTGGTCGGATTAAATGGATTCGGATAATTCTGATATAGCATGCTTGTTTGCGGAATGCTTTCATCTGGACGGTTTTCAACAGCATTAACAACCGAATTGATTCGTCCGGGGCTGCCGTGTCCACTTGATGCGAGCCAATTTTCCGGCAGTGAATTATCTATCGCCGGATCGATCAACTCTAATGTTGCTCCGAGTCCGGCAGCGGCCGTTGGCCAGGGCGCTTCATCATCGTAGCTGAGCGAATCGATGAGTTGGCCCTCTTCATCATGCAATTGAATTGATTCGCCGGTGCCGCTTAATCCAAAATCCCAACGACCAACGTGATTGGAGATATCGGGATAGCGAGCTGAAAAAGCGCTGTCATTTTCTGCCAATACCAAATACTGTTGTGGCGCTAATGATGTACCATAAGGAAATGAATAGCGATGAGCCGGATCACTATCACTAAATGTCCAGTCACTTAAATTTACTACATGATCGCTGCGGTTGTAGAATTCTACCCAGTCACCCGTATAAAAATTTTCATCCGAGTGGTAATTAATTTCATTGATAACGATATCTTTTGCAACGCTATTATCTATGGAAAATGACGCAGCTACCTCAGTAGCAGTTCCAACATTAAGAGTTACAGATGCGTCAGCCGAGCTAATGTTGCCACTCCAGCCATCGAATTTATAACCGGGTGCAGGTATCGCCTTTAAATGAACTTCATTACTTTGAAAGTAGGTGCCTGACCACGGTAATTCACTCGATTCAAAATAAAGTGTGTTAAGCTTCACTTTACCGCCCGGGGTGGAATTAAGGGTTATTGTCCCATTATTTCCACACCGAAAATAACTGCGAACGTGAGTGCGCAGATAGCCCGGGCGCTCTTGCGCAAACGTAGTCATTTTTGCAAGTGTTTCACCGCCAAGTCCCCAGCGTGCTCGATGCCGGGGAAGTTCATTGGCAATATGATTTCCCAGCGTATTTATCACATTCACGACTCGCTCACTGGTAAAATTCGTATTCAACAAATCTGCAATTTGATTGATGAATCGATTACGGATGGTTGGATTCTCAACTAATTTCCGCTGAAGCAAAGTCGCCCATGGTGGATTCGAGTAGCGCGTTTCTACGGGAGAAAACATAAATTCGATGTGATCTTCCGATGGGCCATGCGCGTAAAGACCAAAGCCGAAATCCAGACCGAACAGAATCCAGCGCCATTTGCCGGAGGCGCTTCGCTCACGCCAAAACTTGATATTGGTTCCGGGCCAATCCATATTGTCATAATAAGCTTGTGCCGCAAAATAAAGAATGCATTCATCCAGATCGATTACCGAATCGAGATAAGTGTATGCTGCATCGGTCGTCATATCGTTTGTGCTGACATAATCAATCAATTGCTGGTAACTCACCTCATCACCCTGAATGACATTCATATTGTTTTCCAACAGATCAATATTGTCCGGATCTACGCCGTGTCTGTTTGCAATGTAATGCTCATTGATTTTTTCGCGGATATTATAAATCCCCCAATATTCGCCATTGATAAACGATGCCGCAGGACGATACTCGAGATAATCGATATCCAAATCTTTTACAAGCGTCTCCATAACTGCATCGCGAATATGAGTATATTGCCAATCATTGCCGGAATTTCTGAGCACAAAGGCTTTAAACGTGGTAACAGGAAAGTCCGGGAAAAGTGGATATTCAATTCCTGAGACGCCGTACTGCGCTTTAAATTTAATTGACATGGATTTTTGATCCCAGGTTGCACTTTGACTTCCAAAAATCTCGATGCCACAATTTTCTGAAAATCCCAAATCTTTATTGTCGTCAAAAAATTCCACATGCGCCGGGCGTTCCCAATCCTCAGTATAATTGGGATAGATACCATAATTAACGTCAAAAATATTATAGGGATCGGATGATAAGGAAATGACCGGTAAATCTGTCGGCTCGTTTATGAAATACGTCTGATAAATTACCGGTGACGGGAGATGATATTTCTTCAAACCGATAGCCTTGAGCACAGATGTTTGCGTAATGGTTATGGGTCCCGAGTATTCAGATGCGGTGGAATCCGGATCGCTGCCATCTAGCGTATAGAAAATTTGACTGTTACCAGTTGATAATTCAACCGTCACTGCATCGTTATAGAATCCGCCGGGTAACGAAACGGAAATAGCGTCAGCGGTACCGGCAAACTCCACACCGGTATTTTGCTCACCCGGTGTCGGTAGTTGAAAAAACCAGGGCAGAGAGCCATCATTTTTGCGGGCAAATGAAATATCAGGTTCCGAAGCCGGCATATCAATCAGATCGATGATGGCGCCATCGGCGTTGCTTAATAAAATCTGCTCGCCCGATGCACTTATTTTGAAATTAGTATGAAACGTCGATGCCGATGAGCTCAAGCCGAGAATATCCGGCGAACCATGTGGATTTGCTGGTTCGCTACTTAGATTGAACGACAGGAACGGAATCAATGACATATCGGTTGATGTAGCTGTGGCATTGTGCACTTGAATCGCAATCGTATTTTCACCTTCAACTAGCATGTTCTGTATATCTTTAATACCAAATCGCTCCGGCGCACCACCTGTATACATAGTTGCTTCATGGCCTGAAGCCAGCGCATTCCAGGCCGGGGCATTGCCCGGCTGCCCCAATTCGGCGCGAGCAATTTCCACACCATTTATATACGCCACAAAGCCATCATCATAATCGACATGCAACACGCCTTCAATGACAGCGTTCAGGTCGTCGATTACAAATGTTTTGCGTATGAATAATGAACTAAACGGACTTTGCGCCTGTAGATCCGTATTATCATCACCATCGCTATAACCAAATCCGCTGGGGCCTTCATCCCATACGCTGTCATCAAAAGACGGATCATTCCAGTTCAGGGGTATCGACGCGCTCCCAATATTATATTTCCAGTTGTCTCCTTCTGTGATGACGGTTTCCCAGTATGTGGCTTCAACACTCCGGTCTTTATCGGATGCAAAAACCAGCAGATGCTGTCCCGGTTCAATCACGGTATCGCCAAATTGCCATTTTTGAGTTTGCAGACTATCATCGCTGAGGCCATAACCATTGAGATTAACTGATTCACTGCCACTATTGTACAGTTCAATCCAGTCCGGCGTATCCCCATCTTCATCATAAATTGTCATTTGATTTGCAGCCATGATTTCATTTAGAACAACGTTTTGTGCAATAAGAAATTGTGGAACGAACAGCATTAATACAATTAAATACCTTGTCATGCGATTTACTCCTGACTTTTAAAATGAATATGAATAGGGATAATTTTTTTGTTACTATTCAGCCTGCAACAAACCGTCGGCTGATCCCGCCAAACTACAGCGGGACGACATAACCCCAATCTCCTGTGCGAGTGTTGCCTTCGACAGACTCAGGCAACGAGATGAGCTGTCTGCTTTTTTAAAGTTTCAGCGCTGAATAGATACATTTTTTTAAGCTATGTGCTGATATTTTAATTTTTACCGATTCCGGTATTTTAGATATTGACGTACCATTCAGTCGTTTGGGATGAAAATTTTGAAATTTTTATTTAGTTCTGATAATTTACAATGATGATTGATTACATCCGGATTC
The DNA here is from genome assembly GCA_016931935.1 of Candidatus Zhuqueibacterota bacterium. Classification (GTDB taxonomy): domain Bacteria; phylum Zhuqueibacterota; class Zhuqueibacteria; order Thermofontimicrobiales; family Thiofontviventaceae; genus Thiofontivivens. The sequence continues at coordinate 25,589 of JAFGDW010000007.1, forward strand.
TAATTCAACTTTTTCACATTAGGAAAATATTAATAGATTTGATTACTGAATTATACAAAACAAGTGTCATTCACGCAAGCCTTTAGCGGGAATCCGGCAAACTACGGCAGTGGACTCCCGATAAAACTGTTCGGGAGTGACAGTACCGGTAATGTGACAAAGTAAAACGAAGATCATTAACACTTAGCCACAGGTTTTCACTGATTGAACACGGATAAAAATATTGGAACGATAGTATCTGTCCGAACAATGTCGCTATTTATGAGCCCATTCTAAAAACCGCGAATTGCGCGAATGGACGCGAATAGAAATTTATTAAGTCTTATAAAAACAATTGATGAAAA
>JAFGDW010000182.1 GCA_016931935.1 Candidatus Zhuqueibacterota bacterium
CCTGTGAATCCGTGAAATCCTGTCTAAAATATGTTTTAACATTTTCTGCCAAAAAATGTCAGAAAATAATTTCTCAGTTACTAACCTGGTGAAACCAGAAAAAAAAGTCATGAAACCACAGAATACACAGAAAAACAAGGAAATAGAAAAGATTGTTAGTATCAATTCAATATTGGATGGTAAAGCTATAATACAACGTGCATTGTGCATGGAGCATAGCGATAGATTTGTGCTTTTGCTATGCTCTTTGCGCTCTGCAAAATTTTGAGACGCTATTTGATTTATATTTTAATTACGGCCATCTTTTTTTGGAAGGATACGGTTGTTGTACTTTTTCTGTGTTCGTCCGTGTATTCAGTGGTTGAATTAGCTTCATATTAAATTTTCTGTCAAAATATGTTAGAAAAAACTTCTCAGATATTATCCAGGGGTATTTCATGATCGCAAAAATTAAGAATCTTCGCCTGCGGGCAATTTTGGGCGTTCACGAATGGGAACGCAAAAACAAACAGGATCTGATCGTCAATGTGGAATTCGAATTTGACGGACGACCGGCTGCCAATTCAGATCAGATAGAAGATACGGTTGACTATAAAAGCATCAAAAAAGAAGTGATAAAACTGGTGGAATCGTCTTCATTCCAACTGGTCGAAACCCTGGTTGAACGAATCTGCGATCTTGTTATGAAGGATGAACGTGTGGAGCAGGTGAGCGTGGAAGTAGACAAACCGCATGCATTACGTTTCGCCGATTCGGTATCGATATCTACTACTCGTTCGAGGTCGGCATGAATCGTGCGATCATCGGCGTTGGCTCAAATATCGATCCGGAAAAACATATCCGCGAAGCACGTAAACTTATTGCTGATAAATTTACACTCCTGCGCGAATCCGAATTCATTGAAACCGCACCCATCGGTTACACCAATCAGGCCAATTTTATTAACGGGGCGTACCTGATTCAAACCCCGATTGAAATGCTAGCGGTTAAACGAAGGCTGCACATTATTGAACAGGCATTGGGTCGTGTTCGCACCGAAAACAAGTTTGGTCCGCGAATCATCGATCTCGATATTGTTGTTTGGAATGACGAGATTGTCGATGACGATGTGTATGAACGTAACTTTTTGAAAACTTCCGTACTCGAACTCATACCGACTTTGAAATCAAAATTAGATAGCGCGAGTAGTTAACTTGTATCTGCTCTGAACAGGAGCCACATAAAATCAATTGTTTGTATTTCCCATCAATGCTAAGTCCAATGTGGTTTTCAGATTTTCATTAGTGAACCTTTCTCTACTTTCGGCCTTCCTTTGAAAAGAAGGGAATGAAGGTCAAATCTGAAAACCACTTCATTTCAAGTATAAATTACCCAATTGTCAGTCACGAAAACATCAGGATAACATTTAATGTTCATCAATCATCGGAAATTGGCATCATACTGGACTAATAAATCTGTATTAATCACAGGCGCATCATCAGGACTCGGCGCGGCTGTTGTGGAAGCGCTGGCGCCATACCAATGTCATATCGGTATGCTCAGCCGGCGGGTTGAACCGATGCAGGCGCTTGCCGAGCGGCTTGAATCATCCGGTAGCAAATTCTGGATTAAATCGTGCGATGTGCGGGACAGGCAGCAGGTGTACGAAGCTGTCGATGAATTTTACAAATTAGTCGGTCGTCTTGATGTCGTTTGGGCGAACAGCGGCGTTAGTGTCAATGCTTCGTACAAGCGCTGGGATTGGGAACGAATTGAAGCGGTGTTTGCGACAAACCTGATGGGAGCTATCTACACGCTGCGCGCCGGTTTGGAGAAAATGGTGCCCAACGGCCAGGGCACGTTGGTGGCCATCGGATCGGCAGCCGCGATGCGGGGATTGCCCACACGAAGCCCATACAGCATTTCCAAAATCGGGCTGGAGTACCTGATGGAAAGTTATGCTGCCGAATTTCCTGATATCCAATGTACCATGATTCACCCTGGTTGGGTTGAAACACCAATCAGCGCTGCAAATCCCAATCGCATGTGGCTGATGCAATCCCCAAAGGCTGCCCAGTTAATGATTGGTGCAGTCGCTTTAAAGAAACGAAATTACATCTATCCGTGGCAAATGCGTTTCATCTTCCAGCTCGTTCGGAGCATGCCGTTATCATTATACGTTACACTCAGTAATAAATTTCTACACAAAATTCGTCGCTCAAAAGATGATGCGACCGATTGACAGAATTATTTGATAATACGCAATATTTGAGAATAATTAAAATTTTTAATTGAAATGTTAAATATTTGATGTGGATCACATACAATATATGAGAAAAGAATAATTTTAAACTTGTGAATAGTTTATGAAGAGCATCAAAATAATCAACGATGAAAAATTTAGTTGCTCCTCAGTAATTAGTTTTAAAATATTTCTAAAAAAATGGTTGACAGATGAGAAAAAAATAGTTATATTTCGTAATATGTTGACTATTTGATGTGTAATGTTTGTTTGTGGCTAGATTGATATTATTAAAGGTCTATTTAGTATTCAATTCCTACTACGTGGATAGAAAACAGTGTCAGAATAGAATAGTGGGTAATTATCACCACCGTGAAAATACTGGATACGATATATTCAATTAAGCTCAGAAGGAGCAATGAATTATGACATTACTAATTTAGATGTTTTAATCTGTAATTTGAAATAATTTCCATAATCATTTTAGACCACGACTGATATACGTATAATTACCGTCCTGAACATTGACTTACTAATCTCATAGAATGAATATTCTCTTGACACAATCGTGATACGATTCACTCACCTGATAATATTCAAATCAGTAACTGGAAAAAAAACGAAGGTATTTTCCCGTTGTGATTAAGCCTCAAAACACTTGCAGATAATAATCCTCAACTTCAATTCCTTCGTCAATAGACCTCACTTATTCTTACTTTTCGAAATCATCTCGTTAATATCACTATTTTATGGCATATTAATGCCCTCAATTCCTTAATTTTAGTTCAATGAACTTAAAAATGGGATGGATTTTTATTGATTGATCATGAAAAAAAGCAGCCGAAAATACTTATTGTAGATGATGAAATAGCTGTTGCTAAAGTTATACAAAAAAATCTACTCCAATGGGATTATTTAATCGTCGGAATTGCTACAACAATTCAGGAAGCGATTCGAATGATCGACGAACAAAGCCCGAATCTTGTTCTCATGGATATCAAACTGGAAGGCGACATCGATGGAATTCGAATTGCCAAATATATCCATAATAATCACGATATACCCGTAATTTATCTTACTGCTCATTATGATACTGATCTTTTGGAGTTCGCAAAGCAAACTGAACCTTTTGCCTATTTATTAAAACCATTTTCACAAAACGAACTTCATAGCACAATTGAAATTGTTTTATCCAAATTTCAGATTGAAAAAAAACTTAAGCAGAGTGAAAATAAGTTTCGTCATTTGGCAGAACTAAGTCCGGCAATTATTTATATCATTCAAGCTGGTAAACTCGTTTATTCCAATCTGGCTCTGAGAAACATTTTAGGCTACACAACTATTGAAATTCAAAATAAAAGTGTATTTGATTTGATGGATATAGAAGATAAAACCAGTTTCATCAAACAGGCTATTTATCATCAACGTAATCTGTGCAAACATTGGAGTGAAGTTGTAAAGCTTATTACAAAAGGGGGGGAAGTTAGACAATTTTATTGTACGAGCTCAATAATGGAATACAATGACAAACCTGCATTTTTAGGTATGGGACAAGAAATCACTGAAATGCTTGAAATAAAAAAGAAGCTATCCAGAACGGAAAACCTGTATCAATTCCTTTATCAAGAAAATCCATCGATTTATTTTACTATTAGTACTGATGGCACAATTCAATCAGTAAATAAATTCGGGGCAACACAATTGGGATATACGGTCGAAGAACTGCTGGGGAAATCGTTTTACTCAATTATCATGGAGGAAGATAAGCAGAAATTTCAGGTTGTCCTGGAATCGTTCAGAAAGCAATCGGTTGAAATTCTAAATCAAAAGATAAAATTGATTAAAAATGATAATTCAATATGTTACGCACGAATTGTCAGTCGCATGATTCAACATCCGGATGGGAGTGATGTTGTGTTAATGGATTGTGATGATATTACGGAGCTCGTTCGCGTACAAAATGAAAAAAATAATTTACAGATGCAATATGCCCATGCAGAAAAATTGGTGACAATTGGGCAATTTACAGCGGCGATTGCACACGAAATTAATAATGATCTTGATTCGCTGACGAATGTAACATATCTGCTTGAAAAAAAAATATTAAAAGGTGTAACATCGATCGAATCTCTTGATTATGTACAAAAAATAAAACACCAAATCGATCGGATTGATACCTTTTCAAAATTAATTCTTAATTTTGTAAAACCACATAAAATTGATCCGGAGAGGTTGGAATTAAATCGGTTGATAAGAGATATTGTGGACAATTTGCCGCAGAAATATTTCGAAGATGGGATAATTCGTCTGGAATTTTGTCCTGAATTAATAGTGGTTAACGGAGACCGGATTGGATTGGAAATTGTGCTAAGAAATATAATCATTAACGCAATCCAGGCATTGAGTCAAAATGGCCAAGTTACCGTGAATACGTCATCGATTTCTGATGAAAGCGCTCAAATAATTGTCACTGACAATGGAGCGGGTATCGCCGCGCCTGATCTGAAAAATATTTTTCTACCATTTTTCTCAAAGAAAGATCGAACGATTGGAACAGGATTAGGCCTGACCATTTGTAATGAGATTATTCGGAAACATAACGGACAAATTACACTTAGCAGTAAAATTGATGAAGGGACATGTGTCACCATCACTCTTCCTCGATATTAACATATATTTTAAGGAGGTATGGGTATGGAAAAAGTATTGCTTGTTGATGATGAACGGGACATCCTTGATGATCGATCCGAGATTGTATCAACATTGGGTTATGAATGCCTGACGGCGCTTGATAAGTACGAAGCAATACGAATTCTGAGACAAAAAGAGCCGGATATTTTGTTGACGGATATGAAGATGCCACTTCATGATGGATTTGAGTTATTACAAAAAACAAAGGAGATCGATCCCCATATTCCCGTTATTATGATTACTGGATATGGCACGATTGAATTAGCAGTCAGAGCAATAAAATTGGGAGCATATGATTATATTCAAAAACCAGTTTCACCGAATTCACTGGAAATTGTCATCCATAATGCGCTTGAATATCGACGAACATATAGGCGTTATGTCGGTGATAATGAAATGAATGCTCCGGCTACAACAGGAAGTAATATCATTGGCAAGAGTAATGCGTTACAGGAGGTCATGCGACGTGCAAGCAAAATTGCCCGTTCCGATGCGAATGTTATGATTTATGGTGAATCCGGAACAGGGAAAGAATTGATTGCGAAGTTTATTCATGAAAATAGCTGTCGAAGCGATGAATCATTTATTCCGTTGGATTGTGTTGCGCTCCCGCCTAATTTATTGGAAAGTGAATTATTTGGATACGAACAGGGGGCCTTTACAGGAGCGACAAAATCAAAGCCCGGAGTACTGGAATTAGCGAACAAAGGTACGTTATTTCTTGATGAAATCACAGAATTCGATCTTGCACTTCAACCTAAACTATTACGAGTGCTACAGGAACGAAAGTTTCGACGACTTGGCGGTACCAAGCTAATTGATATCAATATGCGAATCATTTCAGCTATGAATAAAGATCCTGAACAGGCTGTAAAATCAGGGCAATTAAGGCAGGATTTATTTTATAGGTTGAATGTGGTACCAATTTTTATTCCTCCGTTACGGGAACGACGGGAAGACATTCCGCGGCTTGTTGATTATTTTATCAATAAATTCAGTCCCGTCAGTCCTTATAATATTAAAGGGATATCACGAGCTGCGCTGGAACGTCTCCATAACTATAATTGGCCGGGCAATATTCGCGAATTAAGTAATATGGTAGAACAGATGATTGCATTAATGGATAGTGATGTAATCGAATGTGGCGATTTGCCTGAGAACGTTTCGCGGGATAGCTGTTTTGGCAATACTGATTTAACTTTTTATAATTTTCAAAAAGCGCGTGACGAATCATTAAATCAATTTTATAGATTTTATTTCGGTAAACTTATAAAACGGTATGGTAGAAATTTTAGTAAAGTTGCCGATATTGCACAGATCAGCCGAAGTACTCTCTATCGAATTCTGAAACAAATAGACCAAATTTAAAGAAAAATCGTTTGGTAATTTCCTTCAATTGTAAAACAAGTGGGACTTTTTTACCTCAGGTTGGCATTTCAACTACGTTTATTCTTACCACATATTAAACCTTTCAATTGAGTTTTACGTCGTTATCGGTTGGTATTTATTTTATTCACGACGTTTGTTAAATCAAACCAATACATATGTGTGTTTGTTCAGACTTCCGATGCTAGCAAAGCCTCGGAAGTCTTATTATTTGAACTGTTGATAACAGGTTTATTTTATATAGGTTATTGCTTTAGAAGTAGCTTAATGTAGTTGCTTCTTTGTTTTTGTCTCAAAATTTGGACAGTTGAGTAATTATATGATTTTAATAGATTAAAATTCACGATATTCAATTTTTATTATTATTGTGTCATAATTTGCACGACAATTATGGATCCGGTAAATGTTAATCACAAGGATTTAATCGATTAACATTTGGAAAATATTGAAATAAAAAGGATATATAAATATACCGGCACAGTTCTTGTATTCACGGAGCACAATTATATATTCAAAGGCACAGAAACTTGAATAATGCAAAATCATCCCTGAATTTGAGAGAAAAGAATGATTCATCAATTCAAATCTGCTGTCATTGTCACCGAAGATTTGGATGTCATTAATACTCTAAGTAATCTCTTGATCCAACTGGATTATTCGATTCTAATCGAAAAATCAAAAATGAAATCGATATCCAAAATATTGGAATCAAAAACAGACCTCGTCTTTTTAGATATCGGTTTATCACATTACTCCATACTTGATTTAATTAACATTATTAAGTTAATGCGACCACGTTTACCAATTATTGTATTATCCGATGATAATTCAACAGAGCTGATGAAAAGCATTGCTGAGCTAGGAATCTTGTACTGTGCTTTAAAGCCAATCCAACAGGAAGAGATGCAATTCTTGCTGAGCAAGGTAGGACTGAATTAATGTTGATATTTATTTCATACATTTATGAAAATGCCATGCTATGACATGATGTTTGCTTTGCAGCGTTATTTCAGTTACTTGGAAATTTCGACTTCTTCGCATTTTAAATTGATAAATTCTCAAACGAATTCATTCGCTATTACGGGTCTAACGAACATAATCATCCCCGCGGAAAACATCAGACCTTCGAACGCCATCAGAAACCGAATAATCAGGAAAGTTTGTCTGTTAAAATAATAGGGTTGCAGGTTGACTCGCCAAAGTCCAAATAACCTGCAACCCCGGAACACTTCATAAGCGAAATATATTTATAACTCGCATATGAAGGTATTTTATTAATCCGGCAACTAATTGTATCGCAAGTTTGAAATATATGTCATTCTGATCCCGTCGTTTTTTGGCGGGCGAAGAATCGCATACCACGTGGCGATCTGAGAACTGAGATGCCTGTCCAGTTTCATTATTAATAATTTAAGCCGACAAAGAGCGTCGGCTTAAAGCGATGATGAGCTGATGTTGACATAAGTAAATAAAACGAAACTGCGTTCACATC
>JAFGDW010000183.1 GCA_016931935.1 Candidatus Zhuqueibacterota bacterium
CCTGTGAATCCGTGAAATCCTGTCTAAAATATGTTTTAACATTTTCTGCCAAAAAATGTCAGAAAATAATTTCTCAGTTACTAACCTATTCATTTACAAACCAATTGAAGGCTCATGAAAACAAAAATATTATCATTAGCATTCATTATGGGCATGGTATTTCTGTCATGTTCCATCCATAACAAAGCGAAATACCTGACACAGACCCCGGAATGGGCCAAGTCAGCCATCTGGTACCAGATTTTCCCGGAACGGTTTCGCAATGGCGATCCTTCAAACGATCCGGAATTTAAAGACATTATTGGCGCGTGGCCGCCCGATCCCGATTCGACCTGGAGCATATCCCCCTGGACAAGTGACTGGTACAAATTACAGCCATGGGAAGATGACGGTCAGGGATTTTATCATCATGTATTCCGGCGGCGATATGGCGGCGATATTCAGGGCGTGCTGGACAAACTCGATTATATCACCGATCTTGGTTTTAATGCCATCTATTTCAACCCAATGTTCGAAGCGCCGTCGTTACATAAATACGACGCGTTCTGTTATCATCACATCGATGATAATTTCGGACCGAATCCCCACTATGACCGGACGGTTACTGTCAACGAAATTCCCGATGATCCGACCACCTGGCAATGGACATCTGCTGATACATTATTTCTGAAAATGATCAAAGAGTGTCATAAACGGGGAATCCACGTCATTATCGATGGCGTATGGAACCATGTGGGACTCAATTTCTGGGCGTTTCAGGATGTGATCAAACATCAGGAAAATTCCAAATACAAAGACTGGTTCGATGTAAAAACATGGGACGACCCGGCAACGCCCGCAAATGAATTTGATTATGCCTGCTGGTGGGATAATAAAGAATTGCCTGAATTTAAAGAAGATGAAAACGGACTGGTCACACCGGTACGAAATTACATTTTCAACGCCGTCAAGCGCTGGATGGATCCAAATAATGATGGTGATCCTTCGGATGGCATCGATGGCTGGCGACTGGATGTGCCGGAGGATGTGGCGCTTCCATTCTGGCGTGATTTTCGGCTCCATGTACGCAAGCTTAATCACGAAGCGTATTTGGTCGGTGAATTATGGTGGATTCATAATACGGATGACATTCACGAGAAAGCTCAACTCTGGTTAGCCAATGGCGATGTGTTTGATGGCAGTATGAATTATCGGTTCGCCTGGCGCACCCAGCAATTTTTCATCGCCGACAAAGGCCGGATTTCCGCGACTAAATTTGACACGTTGTTGGCCACGATCCGTAATGATTACCCCATGTCCACAAATTACGTCCTGCAGAATCTGCTGGACAGTCACGATACCGACCGGCTGGCATCGATGATCGTCAATCCTGACAGTATTTACAATTACGATAATAATTCACTCCGTACCAATCCGAATTATAACGTGCGGAAACCCAATCAATTTGAAGTGCAAATTCAGAAACTGATTGCTACTTTCCAGTTGACCTATGTCGGCGCTCCGATGATTTTTTACGGTACAGAAGCGGGCATGTGGGGCGCAAAAGATCCGGATGATCGCAAGCCGATGCTCTGGGTGGATATGGTGTATGATGATGAAGTAAGCCATCCGTTCAATTTCCCCCGGCCATGTGATAAAAATGCGGTGAATCACGATTTGCTGACCCATTACAAACAATTAATCCATATTCGTAACTCCTGTCCATCGCTGCGGCTTGGCGATTTTTCGACGCTCCTGGCCGATGATGATAAAGATGTGTTTGCGTTCGAACGGCACTATAAAAAGGAACGAATTGCCGTGGCGCTGAATAATTCGGTTAAATCACAAACTGTTGAACTGCTATTACCAGACGCAGATTCCTGGACAGATTTGTTGTCCGATCAGGAGTTTAATGTGACGGATGGCAGTATAAAACTATCTGTACCGCCGAAGACCGGCATGATATTGCTGGGGAATTGATAATCTCGGGAAAACGCTTATCATCTCTCAGAACTATAATCAGAGTGAAGTGAATTTATAATTTCCACCCTTGCGATGTTTTTTGAGAGACAATGAATTATTTATTGTGCAAATACTAAGCTATTTACAATTATATCATGCATTCCCAAAACCTTCGTAAGAATTCCTAAACCAATTGTGAGTAGCAGAGCAGCCTGAAAAGTTGCTTTCCCTATCCCTGCAAGTCCTGCTATATCGGAAAGAACAGCAATTTTCAGGTTAGTTTAAATTACTTTCTCAGATTAAAAAATAAATTAAATTGACGCTACAAAGCTTTCGACCAGGCCTAAGGAAGCCGCTGAAGCGGCTAAAAAAATATTTTTTCTTGTAATAGCACCCGGATTAATCCGGGTACTATTACAAAGAATCGAATTATTTCAACTGCTTCAGCAGTTTTAGCAATTACTATTTTTGAAGTTCAAGTCTGATGTGACAAAATAGAATTCCATTAAAAAGTATGAAATATTAACTGCCCTTGCTTTAATATCAGCAAATATAATCATCATAATCGGAAATTCCTAATTTCACCTGTTCAACCTAACCATTGGTGAAGCTATGAAAAAATTCTTTTTATTTATATGCATCGCAATATTCTCAACTGTATTATATGCCCAGGACGAAATCGATATCACATTTCGCTATTACCCCACCGGAAAAAACATCGTGCGGGCGTTCGTTCCGGGGACGTTTAATAATTGGGGACCAAATTCAAGCGGCCTCATCGCGCCCAATGCACCATCGCAGATGACATGGGTGGATTCGCTTGGTTGTTATATCAAAACCGTGCATTTTGAAATCGGATTTCGACAGCAATATAAATTCCATGAACATTACAACGCTTCGGGAACAAGCAACGCCTGGTTTACCGATCCGTTGAATCCACTTATCAATTATAGTGATAATAACAATTCGATTCTGGATATCGGCGAATCGTGCATTTTTCAAATCACGCCCAAACCCGGCGCAGTGGTTTCCGATCTGCAACCGACATTAACAGCAGGCGTATTCACCTATACAGGCGATTCCATTTTACTGGACAACTCGACGGTCACGCTCGACGGCACATTGCTCAGCACATTTGCCGGCCATTTTATACCGGAATTGTCGCTACTTCATTATAAATTTCCGGTGCTATCATCCGGATCGCACCGTGTGGTGATTCACGCTGAAACCGCTGAAGGCCAGTCGCTTACCGATTCAACCAATTTTACGATTGTTTCAGCAGGCCCAACGATCGCCGATTTGCCGGAGGGAATTGTTGATGGTATTAATTATGTGGATGATAATACAGTCACGTTGTCACTGTACGCGCCATACAAACATTATGTGCATGTCATCGGTGATTTTACGGACTGGGCGGTTCTGCCGGATTATCAAATGCACATGACACCGGATAGCCTTCGTTACTGGCTCACCATTTCAAATCTCGAAGTTGGTAAAGAGTACGTATTTCAATATTTAGTAGACGGCCAGTTGCGGATTGCCGATCCATATGCCGATAAAATTCTCGATCCGGCTAACGATCCTGATATTTCTGCGACCACCTACCCCAATTTAATTCCATACCCGCAAGGAAAAACACAGGAGATTGCATCGGTGCTGCAAACAGCGCAACCGGCCTATCCGTGGGCGGTGACAGATTTTCAGGAACCGCAATCCAAAGATTTAATTATCTATGAATTACTGGTTCGGGATTTCACATCGAATCACGATTTTAAAACGTTAACGGATACACTGGATTATTTTACGCGGTTGGGTGTCAATGCTATTGAATTGATGCCGGTGAGTGAATTTGAAGGCAATATAAGCTGGGGCTACAACCCATCATTCTATTTTGCGACCGACAAGTACTATGGCCCGAAAAATGATTTCAAAAAACTGGTGGATCAGGCGCATAAGCGGGGCATTGCCGTAATTATGGATATGGTGCTAAACCATGCCTATGGCCAATGTCCGCTCGTTCGCTTGTATTTGAACGATATGACACAGAATCCCTGGTTCAATGTCAGCTCGCCAAATCCTGTCTATTCATGGGGATACGATTTCAACCACGAAAGCGCAGCCACGCAAGCATTTGTCGATCGGGTAACCTCCTACTGGGTTCAGGAATATCATGTTGATGGTTTCCGTTTTGATTTCACCAAAGGCTTTACGAATACGCCGGGAGACGGTTGGTACCGCGATCCGGCCCGTATTGCCATTCTCAAACGCATGGCGGATCATATCTGGTCAATTGATCCTTCTACCTATGTGATTCTCGAACATTTTACTGAAAATTATGAAGAAAAAATTCTGGCCAATTATGGCATGCTCATTTGGGGTAACATGAACACTCCTTACAGCCAATCGTCCATGGGTTGGCTTGATGATTCGAATAGTCCCTCAGACCTTTCATGGGGTTTTTACAAATCACGCGACTGGGATCAACCGAATTTGGTAACGTACATGGAAAGTCACGATGAGCCATGGATTATGTATAAAAACCTCCAGTACGGCCGTAATCTGGGTACGTACAATATTCGCAGCCTGTCAACAGCGCTTGATCGTTATAAGCTCATTAGCGCATTTTTCTTCACGCTTCCGGGTACAAAAATGATGTGGCAATTCGGAGAAATGGGTTACGATCAGAATCTCCCGGAATCCGGCTATGAACGTGTCAATCCGAAACCGATCTTGTGGAACTATTTGGATAATCCGGATCATCGTGAATTGTTCAATACGATTGCATCATTAATTGAATTGCGCAACCGGTTTGAAGTATTTCGTGACACAGCCACGGTCGTGGGAATGCGTGTTGCGCAGGGACAATACGCCCGGCGGATTAATCTGACCCATCCGACTCGCAGCATTACCATTCTCGGTAATTTCGATATTGCTGATCGCACAATCAATCCAACCTTCCAATCGACAGGGATGTGGTACGATTATTTTTCGAACGATTCGATGTTGGTTGAAGATACTCAGGCGCAAATCTCGCTGGCTCCGGGTGAATTTCATATATACTCGAATAAGCGATTTAATATCGAGGATAGTGCTCCAAAAAAACAATTGGATCGCGTATCTACTTTTCAGCTATCACAAAACTACCCGAATCCGTTTAATCCGACAACACAGATCAGTTATCAGTTACCGGTGACCAGTAACATAAACTTGTCAATTTATAATCTGAATGGTCAATTGGTGCGGAGATTAATGACTGGCCGACAAGAAACTGGCCAGTATCAAGTGGAGTGGGATGGTACGGATGAACGCGGTCGTCCGGTTGGCGCAGGCTTGTACCTGTACAGATTGCGTGCAGGCGATCAGGTTCGCGTCCGGCGGATGATTTTGATTAAGTAAAAAGAATTCTTTTTTGTCGTTCCGCCAGCGGCTTGCTGGGGTGAAACGTTACAAATTATTATATGATCTTAGATAACTGTCAATTGTTCACTGAAACAGGAGGCCACATGACTGGCTTAGATTATGGAATTGTGATCGTGTATCTCACTGCAATCGTGCTGCTCGGTATGTTTTTGCAGAAACGGGCATCTTCCAGCATCGATTCGTACTTTTTGGGTGATCGGGGACTGCCCTGGTGGGCGCTTGGCGCTTCCGGGATGGCATCCAATCTGGATGTCAGCGGCACGATGATCAACACCGCATGGATTTTCGCGCTCGGCGCGACCGGTATGTTTATCGAAATTCGCGGTGGAGTTACGCTTATCATGGCATTCCTGATGATTTTCATGGGCAAATGGAATCGCCGCGCTCAGGTCATGACAATGGCCGAATGGATGAAATTCCGGTTCGGTACCGACCGGCAGGGGAACGTTGCCCGGCTGATCGCCGCCATCTCCATTATTGTCGTGACAATTGCCATGATTACCTACTTTGCCGTTGGCTCAGGAAAATTTATCAGTACGTTTCTCGGCATCCCGGATATTGGCAAAGTAACAAATGTAATCGACGACTCGGAACGCGCGACGATTGATCAACAATTTTTACAACTGGACCAACTCAAAAATACGATGGTGACCAATGTTGATGCTGCGCCATCGTTGAAATCAGAAATCATGGCGCTGGACAATTCATTTCAGGAGATGCACACATCATGGAATACTGTAACGAAAGATGTGCAGAACGTCACCTCATTGCAAGTTTTTTCCATGACTCTCCCGGAATTTATGGTTGTTTCAAAATCCTTGAAATCGACCGTGGATCACCAACTGCTCTCGAAGCCAACACCTGAATTACAGTCTCTGGCTGTGTCGATGCAGGACATCGTAACTATTACCTCGCAATTGAACGATAACTATCAATCCGCCACTTTCTACTCCATTATGATCACCGGCGAATTTCTCGCAGCTACGCTCATGATTGTGTTGGCGATGCTTTACACCGTTGCCAGCGGTTTGTACGGTGTGGTTTGGACCGATGTTTTTCAGGGCGTGCTAATATTCGGCACGATTGTCTACATCTGCGTACTGGCATTAGTTAAATTCGACATTCCGGATTTATTTTCCATTTCCATCCCCATGCGCGATGGGACATTCCAGGCCATTCAAACGACCCGCGAGGTATGGACAAATGTCGTCCCCCCCTGGAAACTCCACTTCCCGACAGATTCCATCTATTCGGTTTACAATCTGTTCGGCATCGCTATCCTGTTTTATTTGATCAAAGTTACTATCGAAGGTGCCGGTGGCACATCGGGTTACATGATCCAACGCTATTTTGCTGCTAAAAGCGACCGTGACGCTGGCTTACTTTCCTTGTTCTGGACGTTCCTGTTGTCGTTCCGTTGGCCATTTATATCTGCCATTGCTGTGTTAGGTGTGGCGTATGGTACGACCCACGGTGTTATCAGCGATCCGGAAAAAGTACTACCGGTCGTCATCATGCAGTTGGTGCCAGTCGGAATGAAAGGCTTGCTCGTCGCCGGGTTAATGGCCGCAGCGATGTCGACATTCGATTCCACCGTCAATGCCGGAGCTGCTTATTGGGTCAAAGATATTTATCAGGCATATATCAAGCCCGATGCATCCCCCAAATCACTGATGCGTCACAGTCGCTGGGCTTCCGTTATTATTGTTGTGCTTGGCCTGTTGTTCAGCCTGGCAATCCGCAACATTAACGAAATATGGGGCTGGATTACGATGAGTATCGGCGCCGGCATGATTATTCCCACGCTGGTGCGCTGGTATTGGTGGCGGCTCAACGGATGGGGCTTCGCGATCGGTACCGTAGCCGGTATGCTGGCAGCGATTATTCAACGACTCATGTTCCCGGACGTTCCGGAATATATCGCGTTCAGTTTTGCCAGCGGAATTTCGTTTGTTGCCATGGTGATCGCCACATATGCTACTGCCCCCACAGATGAGAAGGTTTTATCTGAATTCTACAAGATTACCCGGCCATTTGGTTTCTGGGCACATATTCGTGGGAAAATGCCTGCAGCTACAATGGCCAAAGTAAATATTGAAAACAAACGCGATATTATTTCAATTTTCATGGCAGTTCCCTGGCAGGTGCTACTGTTCCTGATGTGGATTATGGTCATAATGAAACGTTGGGATTCGTTCGGTTATTTGCTGGTGATTGTAATCGCGTTATCGATTGGCTTGTATTTCTCGTGGTTCCGGCATTTGTCAACCGAAGTGAACGTGGATGAGAGTAGCGAAAGTATAAGTTGATGGCCGAGTAACAAACATATTTAACCTAACCTGGATAAACCAGAATTAAAAAAATTAGACAGGATAACAGGATGAACAGGATTTCTTAGAGGAAGAGATTATACAAA
>JAFGDW010000184.1 GCA_016931935.1 Candidatus Zhuqueibacterota bacterium
CCTGTGAATCCGTGAAATCCTGTCTAAAATATGTTTTAACATTTTCTGCCAAAAAATGTCAGAAAATAATTTCTCAGTTACTAACAACTAATTCTTATCTTAACTTAATGGCATTGAATTTTGCACTATAATTAGTCTGTAAATTCAATCTGTGTGGAACGATTTTATGTACGATATTTCCATTTGAGTTCACCGATATATATTCGTGGTGATCAGCATGGGCATTGTATCGGGAAACGTCAATGTCATTCTTTCACCAGAATGGTGCTGTTTCTTTTTTCCAACTCGCCCTTTTGCATGCCGGTTTCGATTACCATTTCATAATCGGTTTTTGCTTTGGCAATAGTTATTGGTCATTTTAAGATATCGTCAATAATACCATCCGCGTTATTGTCTGCGAAAACACTTATGTCCGAATCATCTGTTCGACGGGATTTTAGTATTTTAAATTCATTAAAAGGCCGGGAATTGTACGGACGGAAACTTCGGATTTCCATATAATAATCCATCTTCTCCAGAAAATATCGGTTGACCGATGGCATCTGTTCCTGAAGTTTGTTGTCCTGTTTTACTTCGTTCAGACCGAATTCATAGATTTGTTGCGCTTCGTTCAAGGGAACGTCTCCCAGCACGATCAAATCAATTACCTGATCCTGATCGTAATCCGCTGCCATGAAATTTTCACCAATTAATTCATTATAAGAACTGCTGTTATTCGGCGCTGTAATTGATCGAATGCGATAAGTTGCATCCTGATATACGAATCTATATTGAGTGGCGGTTTCTCTTGGCGGTCGTTGATGAGCACAACCATATATTACGATAATGAAGAGAACAGCGCATACACATAGCCGAATTGCCAAATGGGGGCTATTCATAGTAACCGATTTCGTCATATTGTTTATCCTGATTAATTAAGCACTATGTTTTTAAAAAAATCTAAATGGTGCTGAACAAAACCTACCCAACAATTAAGTTTGCCATTGACATATGTTTTGTTTTGCATCACTTCGACAGAAAGAAAATTCTTTTAGCTAAAATATTTTCTCATTCAAGATAATTGACTCGGGATCAAACATAGATTTGACACTAAATATTTTATAATATCTGTGTTAATCCGTGTCGATCTGTGGCTAAAATTAATTCTGTAATATTTCAAGCAGGTTGATTTAACCTACTTTGAATAGATTGATACATACAATATAAGTGACATTTTACAGTTAACGTTTTAAAAAAAAGAGGGCGAATAAAAGCCCTCTTTTTATTGCGTCACGAAAGACAACCACTAAACACCACGTGAAAATCTAGCAATTTTCAAATGAGCTTATTTTACAAGCATCATTTTGTATGTCTTTTGGTGATTGTCCACTTTCATCGTGTAGAAATACAACCCAGTGCTCATGTGTGAAGCATCCCATTGGGCAATGTAATTGCCTGGTTGCATACGCGCATTTACCAGTGTCGCTACTTTCTGGCCGAGCACGTTGAAAACCGATAATTCAACATTGGACAGTTTGCCAACTTTGAATTCAATATTTGTCGTTGGGTTGAATGGGTTCGGGTAGTTCTCACTCAAAGCATAGCCTGTCGGTAATTCCCGAACTTTATTAACTGATTCGACAATTTCCTGAATCAATTGGATCTGGTCGATATACACATTGCTACCGGTTACTGTTAACGTATGAGAACCAGCGGTAAGAGCGAATGTTGATGTCAATGTATTGCTGCCGCTTCCGTCTTCGACGTAATTGTAATCAAATGTGGCAGCTTCAGTACCATCTATAAGTAATGTACCTGTTGCAGCGCCAACACTGTTTTCGTAGTAGAGTTGCACACGATAGTTACCAGCAGCAGCCGCTTCAATTGGAACGGCTACACTTCCGCTTGCACCTATCGCAACAGATTTAAAGAAACTTGGCGTCCAGGCAGCGCCTTCGCCTACCGGGGTTACAATGTTGAACGAAGAAACATTCGGACCGCGCAATTCTTTAACGACTGTCTGGGATGCGAAATCAATGACGTCGATACCGGCAAAGTTTTGCCATCCCCAGGATGCTTCGATACGAATAACATTTGGTCCGGCAGGTAATGTCAATGCGCCAGCTTCCAAAATTTCAGCCTGGGTAATCTGGGTCCAGCACCATTCGTTATTAGGTATTACACCGTACCAGATATTAGCTGATTGTTCGGAAGGACTCCAAATGTATTCTCCCCAGCCCATTGGATCGTGAATGCTGACGCCATTTACGATAATTCGTTGGCCTCTTGTACCATTACCTCTCAAATTTGTCCAAACATTCAGGTCATACTGTCCGGCTGCTGCCAAATCGAAATCCCATTCGATATATCCGCCGCCATCCATCTGGAAGTAGGCAAAGCCTTCGAACGGAGCAACGGTTGCATCGCCGGCAAGGGTGCCGTCTTCAGCTTCAATTGTAGAAACAGGGGTCAATTTAATAACTTTACCAGCCAGTGATTCAACGCTTTTTACATTTGCCGCTTGATCAGCTAAGAACTGTGCTTTCTGTGTCGGGAACCAGTTCAAGTCACCCAGAGGTAATCCATCAGTACCGGCTGTTAACAGCGTAGCATTGGTGTAAGAGAAATCTTCAGGTAACGGCCAGCTTACACATACGTGACAGACCTCACCATCAAATTCCGGCAATTGATAGAAATACGGTTGTGCCGGAGTAATACCATCTCGAAGATCGCTAATATTTTGGATCATATTAGGAAATTCTTCGTCGGGATAAACAGCAAGTCCCGGTTCCGCTGTTAACCATGTCGTATCTTGCGCAACCATTGCGTCATTTACATCTACGTGACGAGCCAATTGCAGTTCATTCATGAATGGTTGAACCCGGATAGAATCGCCATAATAAGTTTTGAACTGTTGATCGAGGAAAGCTGCTGTGTTAGCAAATACAATACGGCGACCCGCTTCCGGACCGTATGCAGATGGCAAATCACCAACCTGGAATAGTGAAGCAGCCCATTGACCTGGAACGCGGTTTGGATCGGTTAAATCGCCATGACCTTCACCATGCCAGAAACCATTGATGATCAGATTGTTTGCAAAGTAACCATTGATCCACCAGTTGCCTGAGGTAATACCACGGCCTAAATTTACGATGGTATTATGGTTGAAACGAACATACTGGGCAGCGCCACCTTCCAATTGGAATGCAGTCATACCAATCTGGAAAAATGTACAGTTTTCAACAACAACTGTATCCTGGTCAGCCCAAATGGAAATACCACGGCCTTCCCATTGTTGGGTGCTCGGTTGTCCGATCAGATTGCGGAATGTACAGTTTGTGAAGAAAATATCATTGCCTGATCCTGTGAAAGCCATCATGGCAAAATTGCTGCGGTCAAAAATCACGTTATCAAGCACGAATCGGGCGCCACTGGCATCCATCTGCATCGGTTGATAATATGTTTGAACACCAGCATCATCAGCTCCAGTGATCCAAACATTTTTAATTGTCAGATCATTCAAACCGGTGATGATACGTCCATCAACGCCACCTTCAGCATCGGCAACCATCTGGATGATGGCAGGGTTGCCATAGGTATCATTCGGGTCTGGTGTTTCGCCAACAATGCGTAAATGAAAGTCGGTGTTTTCAATCCGGTCGGTTAGCCAGTAGTAGCCACCTTTACGTAATACGTAAACACGGTCGGCCGGACGTTCGGTGTCCGTGTTAATGGCATCTAAAAGTGCATTGACAATAATATCGCCATTAGCATCAGCCCATTCAACTATGAGTTCACTTTGTGCACAAACCTTTTGAGTCTGACCAACAAAGATAACTCCAACAATGAGAAGCAACAACATAAATTTGTACTGAAGCTTCATAAACAACCTCCTTACAGTTGTTAGTGGTTAAAAGTGGGTTAGTGGTTATTGGGAAATAATAAAATCCTCAAATTAATAAGACAATCCGAGTAGGCGATTTTCATCCCCCACTCGTTAACGTATTCTAATGGAAAGCGTACCTGAGACCGACATCCATCGTGAAGCCGTAATACTCAATATATGTTGGATCTTCAAGCGCACTACCACGGAAGTTTTTATCCGGGGTATTATTTAAATTCGTAAAATTTGCATAGGCTTGGAGGCTATAGCTAAGTTTTTGTTGTAAGGTTAAGTCCCAGCGTGCATAATCACCGGAAAAATTATCCAAAATCGGTTTTTTATCGATAAAAGTAGTTCGGTCTGTCTGGTACAAATAGGATAATCGTGCGGAAAATCCTTTAAAATCATATCCCAGTGTGACATTGGCAATATGTTTGGGCTGATCGGGCACTCGCGCAGATCGCGAACTGTCAACTCGGAACTCTTTAAACCGTGGCGGGATTTTCGTGATTTGCTCTCTTTGGATGTAGTACATTGCAACATCAGTTTTGGATTCAATATAGGTATAATTAACATTCAATACAATCCCCCGCAGAACAGACGGCAGGTACCAAAAATGTGTCTGCCAATCAAATTCTACGCCCTTATATGTGGCAGGGAACGGATTGTTGATGTAGATATCGCCTTCCGGCTTAACCGGATTTGTTGGATCATTGTACCAGTTTTCGGGAATATTGAGTCCCGGTATATCGATAGGGATGCCTGTTTTTAATTGATATTTGCGCTGAAAAATGAGATCATCGATATCTTTTGTAAAACCGGAAACTGTAAAAAGTCCGACATAGTTTTGGTAAACAGATACTGATAAATCCCAGTTTTGTGAGTGAGCCGGTTTCAGTAATGTATTAGCGGCGCGATAGTAATTTGCGTAAGAATTAATTCGGGTAATAGGCGCATACTGAATAAAGTCGGGACGGGTTAATGTTTCCGTATATGCCAGCCGGATTTTCAACCAATCAAATGGTTCCACTTTAAGGTGTACCATCGGTAGCCAAAAATTGTTATTACGTTCAACAGTCAGCGTGTCCAGGTCGGCCGGTGGTCCTTCAATGTTGTTTACCGAAACTTCTCGGAAGCGATACCCAGTGTATTCCGACCAATCACCTTCCCAGCGGACGCCGGGTAAAAGTGATACATATTTACCGATATTAAAATTACCCATTATGTATCCGGCCTGGTATCGCTCGGAACCTTTATAGTCATTGCCCAATGAACCTATGGCATAGTTAATGACTTCCGGACCAGCAAACAGTACATCCGTCACTTTGTTCATCATGTTCTCATCGACGGCGATACCGAATGGATAATCGCCATTGAGGAAATTATCGCGTGTGTAATCGATTGCAAACAATTCAATCGGAACAAGCTGATAATTGGCGACATAATCCCGTATACCCCATTCCGGATAAGCATTGTCAAGATCAACCAGAATTCGGTTGGGGCCATTGTTATTGCCATATTGATACCCGTTACGCCCATCCTGTTGCTGATCATTAAAGCGATCCAGCCAACGTAATTTACCACCGAATTTTATACTTCCGTTAATTTGCTCGCTAATCGCCACCGGTACTTCAAAGTTTAACTGGAAAATATACTGATCTTCTTCGCGTTTGGTGTTGTATTGATAAACATCTTGTAATGCGGTACCAAGCGTATCGACAGAGATTTTGCCTGATATCTCAGTTAAAGGCGTATTTTCATCTGGGGCCCAACCAGTAACAAAGGCACCCTTTTCTTGAATGAAATTCCACGTCCGCTCTTCCGGATTGTCGGTTCGGGAATAGGTACGGGCAAAGCTGGCGTCGTAGCGAATCCAGTTGTAGTCCTGTTCGATACCAATACCAAAGGTGAATATTTGAGTTGTACCGCCACGTAGTTCCAGGTCGTAATAGTGCCTGTTGTCGTTCATATTCATTCGGTTGATGCGGTAGCGTGCATCGGAACTCAGGCGATTATAAAAACCGTTCCCTGTCACTTTACCGTTAGGAATACGATAATCCATAAGCAAACTGGCGCCAGTACGGCCGCGCGTAACCGTTTCTTCGCGGAGTGTTAATTCCTGCGGTACAATTGTCGTGACGTCTACACCATTTACCTTAATGTCTTTTTCCCGGTAATTTGCCTGTAATTTATCCGCGCTGCGATCATATTCATCTGCATTTATACTGGCAACGACACCAAGCTGATTATTCATAAAGCGATTACTATAGCTACTGGAAAAATTATAGTTGCCGAAATCATCTTGCAAACGGTTATAGCCTGTTTGGGCCATTACGCTAAGCTGCATACCTTCAGGCGCTTCCTTCAACTTAAGATCCACAGTGCCACCGAGCGCATCGGCGTCCATATCGGGTGTGATGGCCTTTTTCACTTCGATACCGTCAAGCATCGTTGATGAAATCAATGAAAGGTCAACACTGCGGTCATCGCTGCCGGTAGCTGGTACGCGTACACCATTTACAGTAACAGTGTTGTATTTGGGCGAGAGACCACGAATCGATATTTTTGTAGCTTCACCCCCGGATCGATTGATAGCGATGCCGGGCAGTCGGCCGATTGATTCGGCAGCATTTACGTCAGGAAGTTCTTTTATGCGTGTTCCGGAAACAATATTGGAAATTGTGTTTGATGCAAGTTGCTGGTTAATTGCGGATAATTGGCCTGATGCCTGTGCAGTCACAACGACCAGTTCTCCTTCAACCGCATAACCGTATTCTAGTTTAATATCCTGTTCGACAGTTTCGTCGGGGCGAATACGCACTGTTAATTCCAATGGTTTGTATCCAATGTAGGATACTTCAATTGTAAAAGTGCCCGGAGGGACATTTCGAATAACATAATAGCCCTTTAAGTCACTCGCAGCCCCCATAGTTGTTCCTTTTATTGCAACATTACCACCCGGCAGTGCATCACCGGTTTCGGTATCAACAAGTTTTCCCTTGATGACACCGTTCACTGCAAATAGATTACTTGCTAACAGTATGAATGTTAGGAAAACACAAATTAGTAACCTTTTCATACTCAAATCTCCTCCTCAGGTTTAATTAAAATATTGCTATTAAATTTAATTTCCTTGACTGTCGTATGGTTAATCATACAATGGAATTCGGGTCAGATTGAATTTAATACGCCGACTGATACTCACGATAATGCTGAGTTATTGATCGGCAAAGACGAATCATACCAGGTTCGCATGGGATTTTTGATCGAGATTGTGTAATGATTAGGAGTAATATCATGTTTCTATACAGTTCAGAAATTGCTGTCTTGTGCTTGTAAATGTTGGCAGTTCGATTATTAATTATGGTCGAAACTGTTGAGGGTGAGATAACTTATTTCACGCTATGCTGCTTTGGTATCCACTCAATAAAAGGTGGAAATTGTACCCTTCGACTAGCTCAGGGTACGAATCGAACCGTTGGCTGAGCTTGTCGAAGCCAACAATACCTCTAATATTGAATGGATACCTGCTTTGCGATGATCACGTCGTTGATTCCCTTTACAGTTCCAGCAAAACCATTCTTTTTAGAAAACTCTATTCGGTTTTGAAAATCAAAGCCAACGGATCAATAATTTACCGCGTATAGCGTTTTCGTATTATAATAAATCTTCTGCCCAAATTCTAACATGAGAGTCTCAAAAACTGTCATATATGTTGCATTTCTGTAGAATTTATATCGCGATTGATTTAATTAACTAATAGTTATGCAATGGTGTCTTTTTACACAATTTTTTGTAATGATGTTTAAAATCAGGCTCAAGTATTCATTGCATATTCAAATTTGTAATCAGTTATTATTTCGTCGGATTTATCAATCATGGAGTATTTTGCCGGGCATAAAATTATTGCTATAATTAATACGAAGACAGAATGCCAAACAAGAAAATATAAAGAATTTTTGATATTTCCTAAATTCTATTAATTATTTCTTTTGTAATACCTACATGTCGAGTCGCGATTTTAGTTTTCGGAAGTCTTTGGGTGGAACGCCAAATTTGGCCTGGAATAGTTTTGTGAAATGTGATGGGTAATTAAAGCCGACTTCATAACATATTTCCGTGATACTCATTTCAGATTTTGCTAAATATTGTGCGGCTCGTTTTAGACGAATTGTTTGGATAAATTCGTTCGGGGTTTCGGATATTAATCCTTTTAATTTTCTAAATAATTGGGATCGACTTAATCCTAATTTTTTGCTCAATTTTTCAATATTAAATTCAGATTCTGCAATATGTTCTTCGATAATGGAGATGGCCCGTTGCAGAAATTTTTCGTCGACAGAGTTAATGACGATATCTTTGGGTTCAAGTCGAATTTCCCGGCTAAATCGTTCGCGTAATTGTTTGCGCGCGTATAACATATTACGGATGCGCGCTTTTAACGATTGCAGATTAAATGGTTTTGTAACGTAGTCATCGGCGCCGGTATCCAAACCTTCCAACTGGTGGATTTCAGAACTACGGGCGGTTAACAAGATAATGGGAATATGACTTGTCAGTTCATTTGATTTGATCACTTTGGTAAATTCAAGGCCATTCATTTCGCACATCATTACGTCACTAAGAATTAGATCGGGCATTATTTTGGTCGCAAGCTGCAAGCCATGTTTACCATCAAACGCTTCAATAACGGTGTATTCCGATTTGAGTTCATTTTTTAAATATTTACGAAGTTCACGGTCATCCTCAACAATAAGAACAGTCTGATGCTCGTCCTGCTTGTCTTTGGAATCGCTTGGAATGAGTGGAGTGTCTGTATCCATGCTGGTGGGCATTTGTGGTTCAAACATAATATCCGAATGTATTTCAGCAATACCCGTCGGCAACTGAACTGTAAATGTCGTTCCATAGCCGGGAATGCTGCGTACATGAATATCTCCATTATGCAGTTCCACAAGCTCTTTGCTCAGCGACAGACCAATTCCGGCCCCCTGACGTCGTTCGGAATGTGGGTGTTCTACCTGGTAAAATCGATCAAATATATTTTTTATATGGTCAGCCGGTATTCCCTGGCCCGTATCCATGACAGCGATTTCAACGATTCCATCCGTCTTTTTTACTGTTACGGAGATTTCACCGCCGCGTGGAGTAAATTTGAATGCATTGGAAAGCAGATTAAAAATAACCATATCCAGCTTATCTGGATCGATAAGTACATAGCAATTGGACAGGTGGCTACCAAATGTCAGAATGATGTGTTTATCAGTCGCCAATGGCGTAAAAGTTTCTACGATTGTTTTAGCGAAACCGACAATATCGACTTCCTTTTTATCCAGTTTTAAACGGCCGGCCTCGATTTTATTGAAATCGATCACCTGATTAACGAGTCGCAACAGCCGCTCAGCGCTTCGGCGCATAATGTGGAAATTTTCCTTGATTTCCGGCCAGTCCTTTTTGTTACCACTGGAAATAAGCTCTTTCAATGGCACAAGAATCAGTGTAAGCGGTGTACGAAATTCATGGGAAATATTGGTAAAGAACTGGGATTTCAGGCTCTCCAGTTCGACCGCTTTTTCCTTTTCGATAAGCTGTGAGCGCAGATCGGTCTTTAATTTTACCAGCTTCATGGAATAACGATGATAGATATTAATTAGCAGTACAAACAACGCTATATAAATAAGGTAAGCTTGCCATGTTTTCCAAAATGGAGGCAAAATAATAATCTTGATGGATGCACCGTCCTTATTCCACATGCCGGCGCCATTGGTTGAGACCACACGGAACATATAGGTGCCAGCGTTTAGGTTTGTAAATGTTGCGGAACGGTTTCTGCCGGCATAAATCCAGTCTTCATGGTAATTTTGTAATTGGTATTTATATTCAATCTTTTCCGGGAAAAAATATTCAAAAACCGTGTATTCGATGCTGAACAGAGTTGCCTGTTTATGGGTCAATGTAATTTCCGATGTTTCACTGATGTGTTTTTTTTCCTTGGAATCGGCAATCACTTGTCGGTTTAAAAGTTTCAATCCCGAGATAATGATTCTGGAATAATCCAGCCGTTCAATAATACTATCCGGATGAAATATAGTGAAGCCATTTACACCGCCAAACATCATTTCGCCGGTTTTGGAAAGGCGATAGGAACCATGAATAAATTCATTGCTTTGCAGACCATCCTGGGTCGTATAATTGTTGATGGTCATCGAACGATAGTCGAATTTCACCAGGCCATTATTTGTGCTTAACCAAAGATTGCCATGATTATCTTCAAGGATGCCGTCGATCATTTCGCCCCGCATCCCGTTCTCTGTTCCGAATTTGGTAAACGTCCAATTCTCACGATTTAACAAATTTAAGCCATTACTTGTACCAACCCAGAGATTGCGTTCCGAATCTTCGTGAATTGAATAAATCCAGGAATCACTCAATCCCGAGCCGTCATAATCGCGAAAATTCCGGAAGGTAGCGGTTTTGGGATTGAACATGCTTAGTCCGTTATACGACCCGATCCACAGCATACCGTTACTATCTTCGGTCATCGTAAGACAATAATCATGGGCAATTGAATTAATAGGATCGTTCGGATTGAATTTGAAATGTTTAAACGATTTTTCTTTAAAATTTTCCAGCAAATTCAGGCCACCGCCATTTGTCACAATCCAAATATCGCCAGTGGAACTTTCGAAAATACAGCGCACATCATCGCAACTAAGGCTTTTGGGATTTTCAGGATCGTGGCGGAAGGTGACAAAACTCTCGCGCTGCGAATTATAAACACTTACGCCATCTGCATAACTACCCACCCATAAATTGTTTTTAGAATCGCGCAACAGCGCTAAAATGGAATATGGTGTAAGGTCAGTCGTGGGAAAATCGCGAAGAAAATGTCCTGTCGATCGTTCGAAATGATTCAATCCGCCGCCATCGGTTCCTATCCATAAATCGCCATTATTATCTTCGGCAAAGGTTGTTACAAAATTATGGCTGAGCGTGTTGGAATTTCCCGGGATATTGCGGTAGGTTAAAAAATTAACCGGAGTGATATGTGATAAACCGATGCCATTGGATGTTCCCACCCAAAAAATCCCGTTTTTATCTTCATAGATGGACTGCACCGAGTTATGGTTCAAGCTGCTTTCATGGAATTTATCGTACTGGAAGTGGTTAAACGTTTTTTCGTGTCGATTAAATAAGTTTAGTCCGCCTTGTGATGTGCCGATCCAGATATTGTTCTTGCTGTCCTGGAAAATATTGGAACAAATGTTGTCGGATAAACTCAATGAATCAAGGGGATCGTGCCGATAAATTACAAATTTCCCCGAACGCCGGTTGTACACATTCAATCCTTCATTTGTACCGATCCACATATTGCCATGGTCATCTTCCAGTATATCGTGGACAAAATTGGATAGCAGACCATTTTCTGATTGATTACTTGTACTTAGTATTTTGATTGCGCCGGTTTTTAAGTTACATGTTACAAGACCGATGTTGCTGCGTTCAGCGATCCACAATATACCTTTGCTATCATAACATAATTTGCTTATCGTATTTAAGGCAATTCGATGTTCTGTTAATTCTTTATTCAAGAATTGTGTACACAGTGTGTCAGTAAGATTTATTTTATATAACTGGTCCGAACTCGAAATAATTAATTCACCTGATGGCAGCTCGATGATATCCGTAATGTAAGTTTTTTGGTCGGAGCGGATTTTATAATGAATGAATTGATCTGTGGATGGGTCGTACATATCCAGACCGTTTTTTGTACCGATCCATAAATTTGCGCGGGAATCTTCAAATATTCGGGTAATGGCGTTGCCGGAAACGCTGGCGGGATTGAGCTTCTCATTCCTATAGATAGTAAATTCAAACCCATCAAATTTGTTCAGGCCGTCGTAGGTACCGAACCACATAAATCCACGGGCATCCTGACAAATGGTTGTAACTGTAGTTGAAGAAAGACCGTCATCGATCATGAATCGCTTGAACGAAAGTACATGGTCCCGATTCAGCGAGTAAAGATTTGCCGTTAATAGCAGAAGTAGTAAGATTGACGTCAATAAATGTTTCTTCATGGCACTCTCAGCTACGGATGCACATGCCCGTGACCATTTCACTTTTAAATATCAAAATGTAAAGGTGGCCACACTGCAGTTATTACGTCCCTGGTCAAAAAAGAATAGAATTTGTAAAAACAGGAAAAACATCATTCAGATTATCCATTTTAAGAATAAAAATTGAAACATGCAATAATTTTGTCATAAAAAAACTATTTTAACCTAAGTTTAATTATTGAATTGTCTGTTGAATCGATTCAGTAATAAGTTCAATTTATTCGGTCGATTTGGATTGAACTGAAAACCAGGATGCTCTTTTTGTCATTTACTACATCATAAAAACTAAAAAAACACTTGCATTTTCTCAAAAATCTTAGTAGTAAGTAGGACGATAATTTTACAAAATATCAACCGGCTTCTGAACCGAAATGTTTAAATTCAACGTATCGAGACGGAGACAGTTTGCTCAATTATTGAAGTTGCTGACCGTTATCATCCATCAGCATAGTTAATGAAAAGGAGATATGAAACGATGAAAATGTGCTACAAAGTTACTCCCGTGCTGTTTGTGGCTATGTTCTTACTTATGGGTCGAAATGGAATCGGCGCTCCATTAAATGTGTATGTTCAGGATGATACGGTCCGGGCGCCCGAGGTGTTGGTTGTGCCGACTATCAATGGCATTGGCGATGATCCCTGTTGGGGCCAAATTGACTGGCAGACCATCGATCAGACCTGGATTCCCTGGGGCGGCGACTATGCCGCCGATGATTTTAGCGGACGTTATAAGGTTGTCTGGTCAAGCACCGAAAACCTGCTCTACTTTCTGGTGGAAGTTGTGGATGATATTGCCGTAGGCGGCTATCGAATTGGCCAAACCGCGGATATTTATCATTTCGACATGGTGGAAGTGTTCATCGATGAAGACAAATCCGGCGGACTGCACGTATTTGACGGTCAGGGCCGGGATGCACAATCGTGGGGAACCAATGCGGAAAATGCATTTGCCTATCATATTTATGCCGATTTCCCGGCGAACAACGAAGTGACCACAACCTGCTATGTCGGCGATCAGGCCGGCACGAGCTGGAGTGACCTGCGTAGTCCCAACTACGCCGGCCACTTCCCGCAGTTTGCCCTGCGCAAAACCGACACGCTGTACACGCGTGAATTTTCACTGATCGTTTACAACGATACCTACACCGAGCCAAACATCGATGTTTCACGTGCGCAGTTGGCTGCCGGGAAGGTTATGGGACTTTCACTGGCCTGTTGCGAAAACGATGATCCGGATGAAAACCCGAAGGAACGTGATAACTTTTTCGGTTCAGTCTGGGTACCGGCAGAAGCCTACAACGATCACTGGATGAACGCCGACGATTTCGGCGTGATCAAACTGATCGGCAATCCGGGCACGGGCGTGGACAAGCCGGCCGAAACACCGCGGGATTTCTCATTGGCGTTGTATCCGAATCCGGCGCGGAATTTCATTCGCCTGAATCTGGAAACCGCGCGGCTGGGAGATGTCCGGCTGCGGCTCTACAACATGATCGGCCAGGAAGTGTTCCAGCTTACCCAGGTAAAGAGCGAGCGTGTCTTAAATGAACTGATTCCGGCGGAAACGCTGGATAACGGCGTCTATTTTCTCGTGATTGAGCTGCCCGGCGCCCGCATGACAAAAAAAATTACGGTGGTCAGGTAGCTATGAAATTTGCACGACCTGCCATGAACCCAAATCACTACATCAAACTGAACTAAAACGGAGAAACATATGAACCGATTTGCGCGACTCATTTTGCTGGCAATGCTCGGCGCGGCGCTGATCTCGGCGCATTGCGCAAAACAACCGGCGCACACCTATCACAATCCCATTCTGGCCGGCTTCTATCCCGATCCCAGCATGTGCCGGGTCGGCGATGACTATTACATTGTCAATTCCACCTTTGCCTATTACCCCGGCATTCCGATTTTTCACAGCACCGATCTGGTGAATTGGACCCAGCTTGGCCATGTGCTGGACCGTCCCGAGCAACTCAATCTGGATGGCCTCGGCGTTTCTCGCGGCATTTTTGCGCCGGCGCTTCGTTATCATGATGGCGTATTCTACGTAACCTGCACCGTGGTCGATGGCGGCGGCAATTTTGTCGTGACCGCGAAAAACCCGGCTGGTCCGTGGTCCACGCCGGTGTGGCTGCCCGAGGTGCACGGCATCGATCCGTCGCTGTTTTTTGATGACGACGGCAAAACCTACTTGATTTATAACAGCGATCCGCCAGAACAGCCGCCTTTGTATCAGGGGCATCGCGCGTTGTGGATGTATGAGTTTGATACGGAAACGTTGACAGTCATTGGTGAGCGACGGCTGATTGTAAATGGCGGTTCCGATATCAGTCAAAAACCGATCTGGATTGAGGGGCCGCACATATTCAATGTGGACGGCACCTACTATTTAAGCTGCGCCGAAGGCGGTACGGCCGCCGATCATTCGCAGGTCGTGTTCAAAGCCACGACGGTGTGGGGGCCATATGAAAGCTACAGCGGCAATCCGATTATGACCCAGCGTCAGCTCGATCCGGAGCGCGAGCATCCGATTACCTGCGTTGGGCACATGGATATGGTGCAAATCCCCAACGGCGATTGGTGGGCGATATTTCTCGGCTGCCGGCCATACGAAGGCGATTATACGTTCAACACCGGCCGCGAGACGTTCATGGCGCCGGTGACCTGGCGCGATGGCTGGCCAACCGTGTTAACCGGCGACGAAACCGTGAAGTACAGCTATCCCGTTCCGGCGCTTCCGGCCGCGGAAAAAGCGCCCTACCCGCTGAACGGCAATTTCACAGTGCGCGATGAATTTGATTCGGATAAATTGGGCTACCACTGGATGTTCCTGCGCACCGTGCGCGAGCCGTGGTACAGCCTGGCCGATTCCGGAACACTGACGATCAATCTGCGCCCGGAAACAATCAACGGCGTGCGCAATCCATCGTTTATCGCCCGCCGCCAGCAGCATATCAACTGCTACGCCGAAACCAAAATGGAATTCACCCCGCAAACGGACAACGAAACCGCCGGCCTGATCGCCTTTCAGGGCGAAAGATTTTATTACTATCTCGGCCTGACCATGGCCGATGGCAAACCAATGCTGCAACTGAAGAACAACACGGAAATTATCCAGCAGGTTTCACTATCCGAAGATGCGATCGGCAAATCCGTTTACTTGAAAATTGAAGCGGCAGGGGCAATTTATCGTTGCTACTACGCGATTGGCGAAGACGCCATGCTGCAAATCGGCGGCAATCTTGACGGCACACTGCTCAGTACAAACACTGCCGGCGGCTTTGTCGGCGCCGTATTCGGCATGTACGCCAGCTCACAGGGCACGACATCCACGAACAAGGCCGTGTACGGCTGGTTCGAGTACAGCGGCGATGACGTAACGTTTGAATAAAATGAAAACTGACTGATGTCATGAAAACCAGGTCTTTTGAAAGGCCTGGTTTTTTTGATGATATAATTCATAGCGGAGAATTTTTAAATGAAAAGAATACTCATGTTCTTATTATTAATTGGAACCAGAGGATTTGCTCAAATTGATTCAACAGCATTATCATTTTACCCGTTGACAACAGGCAATTACTGGGAATACAAGGAAACAATCTTTGAATACCCCTACATTTTTGATGAGCATTATTTTTCTGTTGAGGTAATAGGCGATACTCTGTTGACAAATGGAAAAACTTATAAAATTTTGAAAAGAGCATATCTCGATTCCCTCTACACTGACTTCTGCTATGAACGTGTGGATTCATTAACCGGTAATGCATTTCGATGCAACAATATACACCCATATTATGATCATGATGAATATTTGATCGATAGTTTATATGCGACTGTTGGGGATACCTGTTACTCAAATAGAATATTTCATATTGATGACAGCTCACAAACGTTATTGTATAGTGAAGATTTAAGTGATCTGTTTAACCAAAAGTTATTAGTGCGAAAATTATTTGGAATTACATGGGTGCCAGGTTATGAATACCAACTTGCCCAAAAGATAGGATTACGGAAATTAATTGCATGGAGTGAATCACGATCTACGGAGATAGCCCTTCAATATGCCTATATTGATGGTATAGAATATGGTGAACGAGTCGATGTTGGGATAACAACTCAACCTCAACGTCCAAGAATTTTTAAGCTATACCAAAATTATCCCAACCCATTTAATCCCGATACCCGCATCCGTTTTAACCTGCCCAAATCGGGTCATACCCACATCACGATTTATGATATTCAGGGGCGCGAAGTGGCTGTCCTGTTGGACGCATACGAATCTGCCGGAGAACATGTTGTACACTGGAATGGCGTTAACCGGCAGGGACATGCGGCATCATCCGGGGTATATTTCTACCAGGTGAAATATAATGACAGTGTGGTGACGAAGAAAATGGTTTTGGTGCAATAGGATGGTGCGATATTCAGCATGTATGACAGTTTGCAGGGGCGAACAAGGCGGTGTACGACTGGTTCGAGTACAGCGGGGAAGATGTGACGTTTGAATAAGGTGTGCGTTGATATTTTTCAGAAATATTCAGACTTATGAATATGCTTAAAAAAAAGGCGGCCCAACCGGACCACCCTTTTTTCAATTATAGGAGAATGTTTATTTCAGCAACATCATTTTCTTCACCTGCGTAAATTCACCCGCCTTGATGCGGTAGAAGTACATGCCGGAGGCGTACTTCCGCGCATCGAAATCGATGCTATGATACCCAATTTGCATGGCCTCATCAACTAACGTGGCGACCAGCCGTCCGGTCACATCGAACACACTGATTTCCACATGGCCAACAGTCGGCAACTGGAAGGTGATTTTGGTGGTGGGATTGAACGGATTCGGATAGTTCTGTCCCAGTGCATAACGGTCAGGCACAGCAGACGCTGCCAGTGCGAGTGCATCGATAATATACGGATCGACAAACAGCCCTTCGGGAATTGCCAGTCCCTCACCCGGAGCATACGCGCCGGACAGATCGAGAATACACCAGTCCAGATAGCCGCCGGTAGATGCGCTGGAACCATCGCCGATTTTGATGTAGCGTTCGGTGGTGGATTCCTTGGCCACGCCGGTGATAATCGGTTCCGGATTTTCATCGATAAAGACGGCGGTCGAGTCACCGTATACCGCCATACGATAGGTATGCCAGCCATACAGATCAAGCTCGGTCGGGATTTCAATCGCCGCTTTTTCCAGCTTGAATTTACTTAATAATGTATAAATCCGGAATTCCTCGCGTTTGCCGGCGTTGGCATGCCGCCATTGAAAATCGAATGCCCGGTCAAACAACGGATCGTCTTCGCCACGGACGCGTGCGATCAGGGTGAAATCCGTGCCTGCATAGGAATCATCGAACAGGTAGCGGTACATGCGGGTGCTGCCCGCGGTGGGCTGCAGGTATTTCAGCACTTTGTTGCCGGTTATTGCCGGATCATCGATAATTTCTTCAACAAAATCGGCGCCGGGAGAATCCTGGCTCAGGCTGGAAATATTCAGCATATCATCATCGCTGGTCGTTTCCGTCGGTAGAATGCTGGCATCATAAATTAGCCATTTCGGAACGACGGGCGGGATATATTTGTCGACATACAGCCCATCGGGAATTGGCAGGCCTTCGCCGGGTGCAAATGCGCCGGACATATCTACGATCATCCAGTCCAGATAGCCGCCAATCGCATCGCCGGAACCATCGCCGACTTTAATGTAATTGTCACTATTCGAGGCGGTGGAAACGCCGCTGACAATCGGCTCGTCGATTTGATCGATGTACACCGTGGCGGTGTCGCCGCTGACAGCGATGTGGTAGGTATGCCAATCGTACAAATCCATATCCACTTTCACGGTGATATTAGCCTTCTCCAGTTCGACCGTGCTATCAGCCGGCCAAATTCTCAGCTCCTCGCGGGAGTTGGCGTTAGCCATACGCCATTGCAGATCAAACGGACGCTGATAAATCTCGTCACGTTCGCCTTTGATGCGGGCCACCAGCGTCAGCGACGAATCGTTGTAGTCGTCGGCAAACTTGTACACATACATTTTAGTGCCGTTGGGCTGCAGGTATTGTAACACTTTATTGCCGGCAATATCGGGATCGTCGACAATTTCTTCGACAAATCCCTCGCCGGGTGCATCCTGGCTCAGGTTAGTCAGGTCGAGCGAGTCGCCGCCGCTGCCGGTTTGCGCCGGCAATACCCCGGCGTCATACACCAGCCATTTCGGCAGTTCCGGTTCGGGCGTTGTATCGGATGCGACATCCACAATCAGGCCGTCGGGAATCGGCAG
Organism: Candidatus Zhuqueibacterota bacterium; assembly: GCA_016931935.1. Taxonomy (GTDB): domain Bacteria; phylum Zhuqueibacterota; class Zhuqueibacteria; order Thermofontimicrobiales; family Thiofontviventaceae; genus Thiofontivivens. The sequence goes on from JAFGDW010000184.1 coordinate 18,272, forward strand.
GCCCTGGCCGGGCGCGAACGCGCCGGATGTATCCAGAATCAGCCAATCCATGTAACCGCCGATCACCTCGCCGGAGCCGTCGCCAACTTTAATGTACTTGCTGGTGGTCGATGACGTGGAGACGCCGCTGATGACCGGAACAGGATTCTCATCCATATATATCGTAGACAGATCGCCGTTCACGGCAATGCGGATTGTGTGCCAGTCGTACATGCTGGCGTCGA
>JAFGDW010000185.1 GCA_016931935.1 Candidatus Zhuqueibacterota bacterium
ACCTTCATTCCCTTCTTTTTGAAGGAAGGCCGAAGGTAAGGGAAGGTTTGAAAATGAAAATCTGAAAACCACTTTGGACTTAGTATAGAATGTTTCATACTATAAATTGGGAAACTTTAGAAAGAAGCAATTTCCTATAATCCCTGCTTTGAAAACGGAGACTCATGCTCCCCCACAACCCACATCTTAAACTACCTGCACGTGAATTACGAACTAACATGACCGACGCTGAACGATTACTCTGGTCGCGAATCCGGCGAAAACAGCTTAAAAGTAAACAATTTTATCGCCAAAAAGTAATTGGAAATTATATCGTTGATTTTTATTGCTATGATTCTCAGTTAGTAATAGAAGTGGATGGTGGACAACATTATATGGAGCATGGCAAAGAAAGTGATGAAAGCCGGGATGCGTATTTAATAGGACTTGGCTTGCAGGTGCTGCAATTTTCGAATAGTGACGTGTTGACAAATATTGATAGTGTTGTTGATTCGATATTAAGAGAATTGTGAGTATCATCTTGTGGAACTGAAGCAATCCCCGGGAATTTAGGGGGATTATAAAATAAAGGATATTAGCTGTTTGCTTGAATAAGCTTTAATTCATAATGTAAGGAACCGAAAATGAAAAAATCATTTTTATTCCTGGTTATCTTCTCGCTATGTATTTTCGCCTGTGACAAAGATGAACCAACAACCACACCGGTAACGACCGACTATTTTCCTGCTTTCGAACAAGTTTGGAACGATTTTGATCAACATTACTCATATTTCATTCATAAAGGTATTAATTGGGATTCACTCAAAACGGTGTACGAACCTTTGGCGAAAACAACACATTCATACCGAATATTCATGAATGATGTTTTGAAGGAAATGCTCACCGAACTGAAAGATTTACATGTAAATTTGTTTGATAAAAACGGTGAATACGTGTTGTTATATTCGCGCGATGTCGACAATAACTATAACTATGACACACATTTTTATACAAGCTATTTCCTGGATGGTGTAACAATCACAACAAATCATGCTGGTGGGATCGGAGTAATTGATGGTAGCATCGGGTATATCGGCATCGGATCATGGTCGACGTCTTATCAGGATGATATCTCGGAAATTGAATCGATATTCGATGCTCGCAGAAGTGAATTTGAAAACTATAAGGGTTTTATCATTGATGTTCGAATGAATTCCGGCGGCAGCGATGTGTTGGCCAAAATTATTGCCAGCAGATTTGCAGACAAGACAGCGCTTTATGAATATACAAAAACCCGCAAAGGTCCCGACCATGATGATTTCTACAACCCCGTCGCACGTCATATAGTTCCGGCCGGGAGCTGGCAATTCACGAAACCTGTAGTGGTATTAATCGGCGAACGCTGCATGAGTTCGAACGAGTCGTTTATTCTTATGATGTCAGCCCTGGATCATGTAACGACGATTGGGGATACGACCAGAGGAAGTTCCGGAAATCCGTTGTTGTACAGCCTGGATGATGGCACGACCTATCGAATCCCGAGTTGGGTGGCATATAAACCGGATATGACTGTGCTTGAAGACACCGGTATCTTCCCCGACATTACCATTGATGCATCGGAAAGCATTATTGATGGCCGTGATATGGTGTTGGAAAAAGCGATCGAAATGTTGAATTAAATAACGGAAGACAAAGTTCGAAAGGAATAATTGTTCTATCTACAAAAATACCCTATCATCTTATAAATCATTTTCGCGCATGTAAACGCCTCAGCACTGGAATCATTCCCCGGTGCAAATTCCACCAGATCAAATCCCACCACGTGTTTCCCGGCAGCTCGAATCGCCTGAAATAATTCCAGCGTTTGATACCAGGTCATTCCGCCGGGTTCTGGCGTACCTGTTTGGGAAATGATGGTTGGATCAAGCGCATCGATATCAAACGTGATGTAAATATTGTCAGGCAATTTATTGATAACTTCGCTGATCCACGCGTTACTACTATAAATATCCTTCGCGAAAAAAACGGGATACTTGTTTTCGGCCATAAAAACCGCCTCTTCCTTACATAAACTACGGATACCAACGGCGACTGCCGGAGTACCTTCATTGTGAACACGGCGCATCACGCTGGCGTGAGAGTGGGGAGAACCTTCGTAGGAATCACGCAGATCGGTGTGGGCATCCAGTTGCAGAACGCTCAATTTGGTTCCAAATAGTTTTTTTGCAGCACGGACAGGAGCAATTGAAAGCGAATGTTCGCCACCAATTATAACTGGGAATTTATTGTCTTGAAGAATCCGGTGGGTTAGCTTCTCCAATTCGGTAAAAAACTCCTGTTGAACAAGATGATTGCTTAAGCCGGCGTGGGTGAAAATACCAATATCGCACGTTTCCTTATCGAACTCTTCATCATACAATTCTACGTAGCCCGACGCTTTTAGGATAGCCTCCGCAGCGTCGGCAGTGCCTGCTCCATAGGATACGGTTTTTTCTAGTGGCGCCGGTACAATAACAAGACGGCTGTCTTTATAAGAGACAGCCGGAAGATCGTTGCCGAGAAAACGGCATGAATTTTCAGTCATGAGTATATAATTTGGATGTTATTACTACTGCTCAAGAATATAAGCAAACATTAACGGCGCAACAATGGTTGCATCCGATTCCACGATAAATCGCGGAGTTGTTTTGCTTAATTTACCCCAGGTAATTTTTTCATTGGGAACTGCACCGGAGTACGAGCCATAGCTTGTGGTCGAATCTGAAATTTGACAAAAATATGCCCAGAACGGTACTTCCTTTTCACCCAGGTCTTGATATAACATCGGAACCACACAAATCGGGAAATCACCGGCAATTCCACCGCCGATCTGGAAGAAACCAATGCCCTGCCCGTCAGAATTTTTTATGTACCAGTCTGCCAGCCACACCATGTATTCAATTCCGGATTTTACGATATGGGGTTTAAGCTCCTGTTTGATGCAATAGGAAGCAAAAATATTTCCCATAGTCGAATCTTCCCACCCCGGACAAATGATCGGTAGATTTTTCTCTGCGGCGGCCAGCATCCAGCTATTCTTGGGATCGATTTCATAATACGGTTCCAAATCACCGCCGAGTAGCATTTTATACATAAACTCATGCGGGAAGTAGCGCTCGTTCTTATCTTGAGCGGCTTTCCAACGAGCATGGATATGTTTCTGAATTCGCCGGAATGCTTCTTCCTCGGGGATACAGGTATCTGTTACGCGGTTAAATCCGTTTTCCATGAGCTGCCATTCCTGGTCCGGACTTAATTCGCGGTAATTGGGAACACGTTTGTAATGAGAATGTGCGACCAGGTTCATGATGTCTTCTTCAAGATTTGCACCGGTGCATGAAATTATGTGTACCTTATCCTGCCGAATCATCTCAGCCAGTGAAATGCCAAGCTCGGCAGTGCTCATAGCGCCGGCCAGGGTAATCATCATTTTACCATTTTTTGCCAGATGTTCCTTATAAGCTTTGGATGCATCGACAAGCACTGCGGCATTAAAATGTAAATAATTTTTTTCGATAAATTTTGATATCGATTGATTCATAATTTAAATCTCTTTTATCCAGCCATTAGCACAGCGTACTTTAGGTCTGCCCGAAAGTCGTGTAGATAACTTGCGGAACTACAGGAAATAAAAGTGCGAAAGTAATTTTTTCAATCGAGCAGTAAAACTGCGGTAGCAAGCACCGTTGTCCAAAGACCGTTTTTATCACCGCGGGCAGATTGTGTTATATTCGATGTTTTGAATACTTTCCCTGATGCCTTGTATACATTTTTGCGCTCGTCCCAGGCAGTCTCAGGATCGAATTCAATACCGAGAGTGGTTGCAAGCATGGTTGCTGCCAGGTCCTCACTATAATCGCCGGCAAATTTAGCTGTTTGGCCATATTCATGATATTCTGATAAATATCCATAGCCCTCACGATCAGCCGGAACTGCAAGCCCAATGGAAGACACAACTAACCGATTTGGTTCGTTAGTCTGAAGGCGAGCCATTACAGCGAACGTAATCATACCTGGACGGATATGTTTTATTCCTTCTTCTCTGCCGATCATTGTACATTTTGGAGGGAAGATACTTGAAACATAAACAAGATTGCATTTTTCAATGCCGGCATCGCGGAGTGCGAGTTCGAAGCTTTGTAACTTATCGCGGTGTTTGCCAACACCTTTTGTAAAGAACATTCGTTTTGGGACCAATTCTGTTTCCTCCTGCACTAAAATTTTTAAGACCTGTGAATATATATAAATTGATTTTAAAATACAACATTTTTTTGATCCCGGTTGAATTTTTTCGCAGGGAATTACAGGGTGTTTTTTAATTTGGTCATCGCAACATATTCATGCTGAGTACAACGTCTCATTAATGCGAGAAGGGCTACAAGAGCTATTTCAGATGTTTTGTCATAAGTTATCATTCATCGACCACGCTTGCTGAAGCCTGAACAATCCTTTAATTCAACGTCTGTTGATATGTACAGGCATTTATTGAATGGGGGCTACCCTGGAATTCATGACTGCAGCATGGCATTGATCATGTGGCGTGTTTCATGGGTCAAGTTACGAAAATAAAAAACCGCATACAGTCAAAAAAATCATTGCATGTAAGGGTAACCGAAAGTTCATCCGCACGTTTTGCGCCTGGATACCAGGAAGCCCGGAATGCATTCAACTCATTTTTGAACGATATTTCGATTGTATAGGGTGCATCGTAAATAAGTGGGGTATATTGATCGAATGATTTACACGCGCGTTCGACGGCGTTGCGAATCATCGACTGCGCCTTTTTCGGATGCACACTTAACGTCGCCTGTCCGATTCCCTGTTTTACAGCGACGGTTTCGATTTTTTGGAAGAGCTGGTTAGCCTGATCACAAATGGCCTGGTCACCTGCCACGAAAATAACCGGCACGTTATGGTATCCGGCGATCAAGCCGTTCCAGCCAAGCTCCGGCAGTGATATGCCGTTCACCGAAACATTAAGAATTTCACCGGTCATCGTATGTTTTAATGTTCCGTTTGGTGTAGAGGCTTTTGCATGGTAACCAACACAAAGGACAGCGTCAAAGCTGTCATCAATGCCTTCCATCATCTGGTAAGGGCTGCGGGACCATTCACGTAGTAATTTCGCCTCAGGGTGCAGCATGTCAGGTAGAAGATTGCGGGCGGTATTATGGGCGTCGCGTACGATGATTTCAGTGGCGCCTGCTGCAAGCGCACCTTCGATTGCTGCATTGGCTTCTTCGGTCATGAATTTACGAAAGTACTGGAAATCGGTATTACGTGTCAGTGCCTCATCAAAATGGACGAGACTGGTAATTCCTTCCATATCAACTGAAATGTAGATTTTCATGCATGTTTCCTAATTTGTAAATTTATTGTCATATGAATGGCCAGTTGAGCGAAACGCGTTTCCCGACGCGTCGGGACTCAGGCTGAAGCGCATTCTACACGGTGAAAGAAGTCGAACCGTGATAATTTTTTGACTGACAATCATGAGTACTTTTCAACTGGTCTTTCATATAAGTAATAATAATAAGAACATCTCGATTAGCTTTCCTGTATTCCGTTCACCTATTCACAATTTTCTATTTTTTCTCTATTTCCAGCTCTGCTTACGTTTCACATCTGGCGTTTTACGTCTCACGACTCAAACAATTCTGATACCGCTGGACATTTGTAAAAATGCTTTCAGATCATCATCGTTGGGAGGCCAGTTCTTGAACTTGTTTTTATGATCGTCAATCGCCTGTTCGATATTTATTTTTAGTTGTTTAATTTCCGTATCGGAAATTCCGGAATTCTTTAAATCAACAGGATTCATCTGACCACTTTTGATTTTACTCCAGGCATCGGCGTGTTCAATCCATTCCGGGTGTGTGTGATAGAGCGCGTTCAACGCAACCAGAATCGACTCAGATGTTTTGAATCGACGTGCCGGATTCGGTTCCCGCAGACGAAACAATCGTTGCCATTTGGATGCATGTTTCGGTCGTTGCGGTAGCCGCATTGCCAGAAAACGCAACCGATTCATGAAACGTTTGATCGTTCGAGGCGTGTTGTGCCGTGCGAGAATGATCTGATACCAGATATCCAGTGCGTCCTGAAATTCAACGGAATCTTCAACTGTGCCGCCTGGTTGACGTATCAGTCGCCAACCGGCAACGCCAATTAGCACTAATAGAGGAATCAGATAGATAGTCTCGGCGTGTTTCTGTTCTTCTCCATCGGAAAACTGTGCCGGTTGGTTCTGCGCCAGGGCTTCTTGATTCATAGCCTGGCTTGATGTTTGTGTCCCCGTTGTCACCGTTTCTGCCTGCCGGCTTGCAGGTTCTGCTATGTTTGCTGCGGTTTGCCGGGCTCGTTGTGGTTTGTGATTGACGAGTTGATCACCCAGCCAATATCCGACTACAATGAACAAGGCAAGCAAAATAACCGGCCATGCCAATCGAATCGGATCGAGCATTGTATTCCACACCGTTGATGCCTTATCAGTCATCAATTTTGTTGAACTGCTGGCTTTTGTGAGCATATCCACTTTTTGGGAAGCTGATGCCAGTGGAATCGGAACTTCAATATTGATCAGTTTTTCAAGATACTGCGTGGCAAACTGGCCACGGATCATGCGACTTTTGGCGTCGTTGGGATTTTCGGATACAGGTGTTCCGTCATCCTGTAGCAGTTCGCCAGCAACATCCTTAAATTCCAAACCGACACAGCGTGCGACCTGATCCATATCCAGTCCCATGATGATGAAGCAGTTTCCGGCAGTCACCAAAAAATTAACCGCCTCCAACACATCCAGCACATTTTCCGGACGGCAGCGGTCCAGGTCATCAATCAAAATAACCAGCCGGCTCGGCTCAAGCGCATGTGTCACCTCTTTAAATTCACGCTCAAATCGAAACCGGAAACCGGCTTTGCCTTTCACATCCCAAATACGGAACGGATCGGACACCGATGTCATCAACGTGCCCGGTTTCACGCCAAAGGCGCGTACACCGCGCCAAACACCGCCAACAACCAAAATCGTGGTCACGAGTAACGACAGCAGCGTTCCGCCTTGATCGAGCATCGATGTCGGTGTGGGATCGTGCAACAGGTTGGTAAGCGTTGTCAATGTCGCCGGATGTTTTATGAAAATTGCAGTAAGAGCGGCACACAAAATACTGACTATTGCTACGAAGAACCAATTCTTCTGCATACGGAGTTTTAGTAAACGCATTCGAAACGCCAATCCGTCTGGTCGCCAGAGCGGTGGAATTGCCTGGGCACGAATGCTTTCCAGTAATGAAGCAAGCAGGTGTTCTTCTTTCTGATGATGCCAGGCATTAAACCAAACGCATCGATGATGATGGATGTTAAGATCGTGCTGGAGCAAATTCATCAACGAACTTTTGCCAGTGCCCCATTCGCCGGAAATGGCAATTGTAAGGGGTGGCGTTGTTTTGTTGTTGCGCAAAAATCGGGATAATCCTTGCACCAGACTGCTGAAATCCAAAAAGTCCCGATCTTTGGATGTAATCGGATTATCGGACATCCCGATGTCCTGAATCGAACGTTCAATGACGGTTTTATGGGAATCTGATTGACGTTCTAACACCGGCAGCAAAAATAACACAACTAAAAGTAACGATAAATAGTACCATGGCGCTGGCCATTTTCGGTACGGCGCATTTGTGTCAGTCTGACGATTCGTTTGCAGAAACCAGTTTTGACCGCCGTCAATGGTGGCGATGATTGCCCCGTTTTCACCAACTGCCCATCCGCTGGTTGCTGATGTCAGTATGATGTCATTCAGAGCATCCGAAATTGGTGATGAGGCATTTATCCAATTATTTCCGCCATCGAGTGTTAACAAAATGCTTCCTGAATCACCAACTGCACAGCCGTGTTCACTATCCTGAAAAAATATTGAATGAATTGAAGCTGCACCTCGACTATACTGGCGGTTCCAGGTTTGACCGCCATTTATGGTGTGGAAAATAGCGCCAGCCTGATTGGCTACCCAGCCAGTGTTCTCATCAATGAAATATAGACATTGCAGCAACTCAAAATTGGGCAAACGTGTACGGAATCCTTCACTCCATGTCCGGCCGCCATCATTACTTCGAAAAATGAAACCATCACTTATCTTCCAGCCGATATCCGGAGTAAGAAATTGAATCCTGATATTATTTCCTAACTGTATTGATGCCGATGTATTCGATTGCTGTCGTGAGTACGATTGCATAGCTTGCGCTTGCCAGGCGCTGCCACCATCAGCAGTGACGTATGTCGTCCGCGACCGATCGATTATCCACCCGGTTTCAGAATCGATAAATGAAACTGATTCAAGTCGATTTCCGTCGAACGATTGGTTCGCCAACCAGTTCGTACCGGATGTTGTGGAGTATATTACGGTGCCGTTATCACCGACAATCCATGCGTGGTTTGCATCCGCAAAACAGATGTCATGTAAATTGACAAACCACATGCTATCTGATGGATTCCCCTGGCTGGTTAAATTCAAATTAAATGAATTATAAGTTTGGGTATAGGCAGCTTGTTTCTTTATCAAATCAGCTTGCACTGGCGAGTTCATTGAAGTTGACTGCTGTTGTGCAGGATTTTCCGGTGCTGCAGTTGAAATGATGACGGATTGTCGTTCCCATGAACGACCGGCATTATGACTGTGAATTATTAATCCGCCGTTACCAACTGCCCAAAGGTCGCGGGAATCCGAAGATACAGTTACTGCATTGAGCGCTGTTTCAATAACCGGCAATCGCTGCGCGGCGTTTTGCTCCAATGGGGTTAGCCACCAATCCTTCCCAAATACAGGGAGTTTACGATAGGCATTGGGATGCGGTGGTTGCAACCATGCAATTACCGAAAATACGATGAACGAAACCAGAGAAAGTACAAACCAGCGGTAACGCGGATCACTCAATTTTGGTAATTTAATGGAACGGAGTCGCTCGATGAATGATTGCAATCGGGACGAGTCCGTTCGCTGTTCAAATTCCGATTCGGTCATTTTTTGTGCCATAGGTGTATTCCTGAATAATCAGTAATGTCGAATGTAACAATGCTGTTAAATAAGCAAAAATCCACTTAAATGTCAAGTGAAATATCGGTTTAATGATAGTGTGACTAGCGATTGATTTTTGGAGAATATGTAAAAAATAGAGCATTGCTTCAATAGAAATTACTTGAAATAGTAAAGAAATGTGACTATATTTATCATAGTTGGCTTACACGCCGTTACCTCAAATTTAATCGGTGGATATTGGGCAGGTTCTGAAAGAAGTGCAGCGAGGGTTGAGCAACGCAATCAATCCATGTGAGGGGAAAGGTTATGCAATATACTTTATTTGTGGTGGATGACGATCCTTCAATTTTAAAAACAATCCGTTCCACGTTTAAAGATTCAAATTATGACCTGCACACATACGATTCCGGTTTCAGTTGCCTCGACGCATTGGAAAAGCGAATACCCGATCTCGTTCTCCTGGATATTAATATGCGGGGGATGGACGGCATCGAAGTGCTGAAACGGATCAAGGATCGTAATGCCGATATCATTGTTATTATCATCACCGGGTATGCGACCATCGAATCGGCAATCGAGGCGATGAAATCCGGAGCTTACGATTACATTCAAAAACCATTCACCTTCGAGCAGATGCAACGGTTGGTTTCGAATGCGCTGGCAACGATAACTCTTAAGAAAGAAGTTGAAGAGCTCCGAAGCTCACTCCTGCAAAAAAATTACTTCCGAAAAATTATTGGTGAAAGTCCGGATATGCAACGCGTATTGCAGAAAGTACATCAGTATGCGTCGTCAGGCGTAAATATATTAATTGAAGGCGAACGCGGCACTGAAAAGGATACGGTTGCCGAATATGTGCATTATTTAAGTGACCGGTTTGCAAGGCCGTATGTGGCGATTAATTGCGGCGCGATCCGTCCGGATGATGTTGAAAAAGAACTCTTCGGCCAGACAGAAAAATATGAATCCGGTCAGGCGATTGTCCATGGCGCATTTGAACGGGCGTTTGGCGGCACGCTGTTTCTTGATGAAATCGGCGAATTGCCACCGGAAATCCAACTAAAACTTGCTGATACCATGATGCACGGCATCTATTTCATTAACGGGAGCGCCGAAGCAAAGTTGGTCGATGTTCGGCTGATTGTGGCCACCAATGTACCACTTGAAACCGAATTTGAAACCGGCCGGTTGCGTGATGAACTGTTTTATCAGCTCAATGTCGCCCGAATTGCGTTGCCGCCATTGCGCGATCGCAAAGCCGATATTATTCCGCTGGCGAATTATTTTATTGAACATTTCAGCGCCCGCCTCGGGAAAAAAGTCCGACGGTTATCCCCATCTGCAGAAACAATGCTTAAGAACCATATGTTTCGCGGCAATGTGTGGGAACTCCGGAATATCATCGAACGCGTTGTTCTGCTCACGACATCAGAACATATCTCGGATAAGGATTTGATGAATGTCGGCATTAGCAATAAAAAAAGCACGATTCAGCTTCTCGTAAATTTGAATGAAGATGAAGATGAAAATGTCATCCTGCAAACCATTCAGGATATTATTGAGAAAACACTGCAAATAACCAATCAGAATAAATCGCGCGCTGCTAAATTGCTCGGCGTTCCGCGAAGCACATTACGTCATTATATCCATCGCGACTTGTAAAGGATAGCATGAATGGGACAACATGGCGTTCTTCACATTACGTACAACTCTCCCGTGGGGGGACTGGAAATCGCCGCATCCGCAGATGGCGTAAAATGGATTCGGTTTATTGAGTCAGCGATTGCCTCGATGGCAATCGAGCACCCGGTGATTAAAATGTGTATGGAACAGTTAGACTTATATTTCAACCATCAGTTGCGTGAATTTACTGTTCCGCTGGACATGCAGGGAACACCCTTCCAAAAATCAGTGTGGGAGCAAGTTGTAACCATACCGTTTGGGAAGACTGCCAGCTATCAGGATATTGCCTTGAAAATTGGAAATGGCGGCAGTGTTCGGGCTGTCGGCAATGCCAATCGTGTAAATCCCGTCCCCATCCTTATCCCCTGTCACCGTGTCATCGGCGCCGATGGTAAACTGACCGGTTATGCCGGCGGCTTATGGCGTAAACAATGGCTGCTGGAACATGAGGGTGCAATTCCAGCAAGATTGTTGTAAAATCCCGCAACTGTGGTATTTGAATAATTCCTGCATTTTTTGTCCCCTAATAATTTTTTTCCTGTAAATAATCAGAGCATCGGATCATGAAGAATTTCAGCATTCATTTATACTTGAGCTGAATTGGTTTTCGAATATTTACCATCATTTCCAGCGTCTCGCTGGAAATGACGACTTTGCGGCTCAGCCGCGATTAGAACAACCAAAAGGCAGGCCCACGGAATAAGCGTCATCCGTCGAAGCGATGTTTCATATTGAAAAAAGGAAAAGCAGGTATCCATTCAATAAATGATGGTGATTGTACCCTTCGACACCGTTCGTGCCGCGAACTGCGGCGGCACGCCGCTACGAGACGGCAAGCTCAGGGTACGAGATAAAACGTTGGCTGAGTGCTCCGAAGGCGCATCAACAAAGCCATCCATTATTGAAACGATACAACAGCAGTTTCGTTAATAATTTAGTGTGATCAATGACCCACCTAAAACAACTGTTTTATATTATATCAAATATACACTCCCGATTTCTTCAGTATTCGCGGTGTTCCTGCAATTTACTATATGTCCAAACGTGAGATCTCCTTGAAAAAAGAGATGACCTCAAGGTTAAATCCGAAAACCAATCCATGATTTGAATGTTTTTGCCAAGCAATTACCGGAGGCATCGCAAAAATATTGGGATGGTTCAAAACGAACAATTCGCTGAAAATGAAGTTTAACGTTTTTTTACCGATAGGAGCACCATGAAAGCATTCAACCTTATTTTGTGTCTCGGATTGTTTGTTTCGTATTCATCAACAAAGAATGTGGATGGCCTACGTCAACAAATCAATACCATTATTTCTTCAAAACAGGCAACCTTTGGTGTGGGGGTGTATAATATTGACACCGGGGACACGCTGTTTATAAACGGGAACAAGTCGTTTGCCATGATGAGTGTTGTAAAATTTCCCCAGGCCCTTACCGTACTGCAGCAGGTGGATACAGGCACATTCAAAACAGATATGCCGATCCATTTTGAACAGAATGATTTGCGGCCGAATACTTACAGCCCTATTCTGAATGAACATCACGAAGCAAGTTTTGACATACCATTATCTGAAGCATTAAGTTATACAGTTTCTCATAGCGACAACAACGTCTGTGATAAATTATTTGAGATTCTTGGTGGGCCCCGACATGTCGATGATTACATTCACAGTCTGGGGATAACCGGCATATCGATCGGAACAGATTACGCGAATATGAGAACCAACACCATATATGCCAACCAAACCACACCAAAAGCGATGATTGATCTGTTGCGAAAGTTCTATAATAATGAGGTATTATCACAAGCAAGTCATGATTTACTATGGAAAAAGTTCGTAGAAGCATCCACCGGAGCAAATCGCATCAAAGGTCTGTTACCCGAGGGGACTATTGTTGCCCACAAAACCGGCACTACGGGAATAGATGAAAATGGTGTTACAGCAGCTAATAACGATGTTGGTATTGTATTGTTGCCAAATGGAATTACATTTGCGATAGCTGTTTTTATTAAAAATTCCAGCGAAAGTGATGAGACGGATGCCAAAATTATTGCGGTGATATCCAGAACGGTATATGATTATTTTAGTAAATAAGATCAATCTGAAGCGTAAAAGTATGGCAGGAGTGGGGTAAACTGCTGAAATTTTCTCAGACGGTTTCATTCTAATATAAGCAAATTTGAGTATGTAATAAATCATGGGAGCAACGCTTCATACTTCGCCTTCGCTCAGTATGAAGCTGGTAATGGCTTCACTCCGAGCGTAGTCGAGGAATTAACAACTAACCACCAGACAACCAAAAAAGTAATTTGATTGACACTTAGCAAATTTTAATACAGAACAGGAGCAATTAAAACAATGACAAAATCGATTCGACCGTTACATGATAAAACCGAAACTGGTAAATTGACAAATTCATTTGATGAAAAAGCGAAACATTGGGATGATGATCCGATGAAATTGAAACGAGCCGCGGCAATTGCTGATGGTATCCGTTCGAAAATTACTATTAAACCACAAATGAAGGCGCTGGAATACGGATGCGGTACCGGATTGTTGAGCTTTCAATTTCAAACTGAATTGTCACACATCACCCTTGCCGATAGTTCAGATGGGATGTTGGAAGTCCTTGAACATAAAATCGCCGTCCATAATATTGAAAATATGACGCCCATAAAATTGGATTTGTTAACTGATCCATTGCCGTCAAAGAGATTTTCGGTGATCTATACCATGATGACACTGCATCATGTTGCTGATATTGATGCAATCCTCAAAAAATTTTACCAACTGCTAGAAGATGATGGCGTTGTGTGTATCGCTGATCTCGACAAAGAGGATGGCTCATTTCATGGGCATGGGTTTGATGGGCATCATGGCTTTGATCGTACGGAGTTAGGCGAAAAAGCCCGCAATGTCGGCTTTCGCGACGTCGATTTTATGGATGTGTTTCAAATTCACAGGGATAATAGTGGATCGATAAAAAACTATTCGATATTTTTGATGACGGGGTGGAAGTAGTAATTTCAATTTATTTCCATGTTGTGCTAACTATGCGGAAAACGGACAACGAATAAAACTTTTTTTCCGTTGTCCCTGTCCCGTTCTCCGTTGTCCGTTTATTTCACATAATTACACTTCATCAATCGTGTGGCATTCTGAGTTTGCAATTTAATGATGTAAATTCCCGATGAAATGTTTCCGGCATTCCACGTTACAGCGTAATTTCCGGCGTCGTACCGATTGTTCAGCAGTTCCATAATGTTCTCACCCCTGATATTGTATACGCTAAGTATTACGTGTGTAGCGTTTGGCAGATCAAATGTGATGGTGGTTGAAGCGTTAAACGGATTCGGATAATTCGGATGAAGCATAAAAATGTCCGGGATGGCTGACGGATCATCCGCTAAGCCAAGCACTAACTGAACGTGAATTACGGGTGAGTAATAAAATGTCCCGTCAGTATCGATCTGTTTGAGCCGATAGGCATAGCTGCCCATGCTCATTCCCGAATCGGTAAAATGATACACCTGCCTGATTGTTGTCGTCCCGTGGCCGCTGATGAATGCAATTGATTGCCACATCGTATCGTCCTGACGCCGTTCGATTTGGAAACCATAGTTGTTTGTCTCCGATTCAGTTTGCCAGGTGAGTTCGACTGAATTTTCGTTGACGTGCGCATAAAAAGCGGACAATTCCACCGGTACCACCGATTCCATAAACAGTAATTCAATTCCATTGCCTGTTCCTAAATTGCGGGAGTAATGCTTCTCTGTCGCATTGTTCCAGTGTTCGTGTGTGCCGAGACTGGTCAGTACCGTGCCATCATTTTCGGGATCATATTGAATCCCGGACGGCCAGTTGGACGGATCAGCCGCCTGATGCAGGTAATCATCCACGCCATCCATGTGCGGATAAGCGACTTTCCCATTTTCACCATTATATTCGGCATACAGGAAATCGAAACCGACCGACTCAATCGCAACCGGGTCCTGCGACGCAAAAAGTGAGGATGTCCAGTCATTATCAAAGGGCGCCAGTCGCCATTTGGTCGGCGGGTCCACAGCTTCGGAACCAGCCCAGGTGGCATCCATCAAATAAACCAAATTCTTTCCCCCAAGCAACTGATGGCCCATCAAATCGACCTGCACCCGATACAAACCATAACCAAAGCGGAAAGTAGCCGGATTGCTCTCATCCGGATTTACCAGTCCGTTATGGAGATGCTTGGCATCTTCCCGGCAGTGCGAACCAAAATGATTTTTGGCGAACATGGTAACACCCGCGCGGGCATGCGCTTTCAACGCCGGGATGTTGATCATATAATCGATATCCTGAAAAATGGAATACAGATAGTCGCTGGTCACCGGATCACCTACTGAAGAGTTCTCCCATGAACCAGTATGCAGCACCGCGCCATGGTCCGAATAATAAATTAGCGGCGTACTGCTTGGCGTCACCTGATAGCGTCCCAGTGCTGAATCGTACGTCGGATCGATGTAATGAACATCCTGAAATTCGGCGTGCAACAGGTCATAACAATGTTTGTAGACATGCTTCATAGGATCGCCAACAAATATATCCGATTGACTGACACCCACTACATTCACGAGCTGTCGTAACACTGCCAGTACCACATGCGGGGAAGTTTCAGCTATTCCGTAATTTGCATTCTCGGCGACTGACAAATCAGACAGGTTATAATTGCCATACCATGCACTGGTGGCATTTGTTTTGATCAGAATTTTTTCCCCGGAAGCATAATCTGCCGCGCCCTTGCCGTGCTGTTGATTGTAGTATTGAAAAATAGCCGTCCAGGCATCACCGGTTGTGCTTTGACTGGTGAGTAACTCAATTACATCCGACAGCATTTTATCGATCGCATCCTGATTATTATTTTGAGGGAGAAACCAGCCATCGCCAATGGAATTTGTGCAATTTTCATTGGTCGCGTCGGGATTGTGCACCCAGGCAACCCGGCCGGGAAAAATGCCCTTTGCCTCGCCGATCGGACTGTTTACATCCTGTGCCGACGCCGTTGGAAGGGCGTAACTGTTCTGGCGGGTATGTAAAAACGTCAATGTACTAAAAACAAGACTGACAATTACCAACATTGCAGCAAGTACGAAGCGTGAATCATGCAACCGTTGTCGAGCTTTACGGAAGAAAAAGATTGATGACGTGATTCCCATCAGGTAAATCACAAAGCTTGATGCCAGCGGCGCGGCCACGCGCATGCAGGGATAATTTGCCCGGCTGGGTTTGGGGATGACACGAATCAGGAACCAGATGGTGGAAATGATTCCGGTAATAATGAATACCGCTTTATAGCCCCAGCGTTCCAGCGAATGTTTAAACTTGCAAAACATTTTCGAACCGGAAAATTTGATGTGTGGGTAGCGGTGTTCGTGACGAAATTTCATATGTTTCCCCTCAGTTGATGTGATTGGAAGCGTTTCCTGATTTCTGTGTTGCAAGCGTCGCAAGAATTTCCTCACGCTGATGTTTGGTGTAACGATTCGCTTCGCGGATGCAGGCGCTAAAAATAATGAGCAAGACAAATGACACGATGATAAACGAAATAGTTCCAAGATCAATGATGCCAGGATTGTTCGTCTTCCAGCCGATAAAAAAGATGCTAAACCACACCAACACCGCAGTTGCTAATCCATCGTAGGTGGCGGCCATCACCCAATAGCGCCGGAGTAGTGACATCGATGGACGCAGCGTTTCCGATTGACGAAGTTCGGCCCACAGGCGGATATACAACCGCTCGACATCTGGCGTTGAATTTCGTTCGATCGAAAGATATGATTCAAACGGTTCGGTGTGTTGAAGTTGATGGATTGAAATCGCCTTCAAAAAAACATTGTCATATGTGCCTTTGTGAATAAGCTTGTTCCACGAATTTCTTATAAATCGACCGATCGTGAAACAAATCAAGCCAAACAAGTAGCACATTACAATAACAATCAGAATCCCCATGCCGCCATTAAATAGCGTATGCCGGGGCAATTCATGAGCGACGCAGTGAAATACAAGTGCGGCAAATACGGCTGCTCCGGAAATGAAAAACGATAAATCAAGAATATCGAAAAAATCGCTGATTTTATCAAGCAACGGTTTGAGGATTTCGGCAAGTCCTGTCATTGGTCTGTTCCCGGGTTTTTAATATCATGATTCGTGAAATCAAATACGAAAACGGAAGGTGAGAGTCAATTGAATAGCAACAGTCGCAGGAAGATAAGATTGTTAACATTATAAGAAAATTCGTGATGAATGTCAATAGGGAAGTGGATAACAATAAAATTTAACGGTGTGTTTTTAGCAACTGATAATTAATTTTCTGCCACTAAATTCAAACATTAAAAGCGAATTAACCACTGAACACACGGAAAAAGTGTTGTTTTGTTTTCAGTGCTTTTCAGTGGTTTCTGTGGTTAAATGTTTGCTTGTTTGGTTCTGGCTTGTCCAGGTTAGGAGTAAGGAATGTACATTTTAATGGATTAATTCAAGAAAGATAAGCATTGTTGTGATAATAGGTCAATAAAAAAGCCCGGCAAGCGCCGGGCTTATAATTTATATTCGTTCGATGAATGCCACCAAATCGGCAGTCTTAACCTGGGACTGTTCACCGGTTTTCATGAGTTTGACTGTCACCTCATTTTTAGGAATTTCCTCCGGGCCAATCACCACAACAATCGGAATCCCTTTTTTGTCGGCGTAATTAAACTGTTTTTTGAGCTTACTCGCCTGATGAAACAAATCCGTTTTGATACCGGCGGCGCGTAATTGTTTGGCGCAGTTCAGGCTGGCGGCGCGGGTTGTCTCATCAAAAATGGTGACCAGCGCCTGGGCAGCGGTTTGTTTGCTCGGTAGCATGTTCATTTCGGTCATGACATCAATAATTCGTTCGATACCAAACGATGTGCCGGTAGCCGGAATATCACGGCCCAGGAACATGCCAATGAGCTGGTCGTAGCGGCCGCCGCCGGTGAGCGAGCCGACATTGGGTTCGGCAACAATTGATTCGTAAATCGGCCCCGTGTAATAATTCAAACCGCGGGCGAGATACAGATCCATGGCATAATGGTGCTTTGGCAGTCCCAATTCATTGAGTAATGTGAATAATTCGCGTGTCTCGGAAATGCCTTCAAGGCCTTTTTCCGATATTTGCAGCACTGATGCCATATCATCGAGAATGCTGAATGCATCGCCCTTAATTTCCAGGATGGGAAGTATCTTTTGAATTGCAGCATCGGGAATATCGCGATTTTTTAGTTCCTGTTTGACGCCATCCATACTAATCTTTTCAAGCTTGTCAATAGCAGCCAGCACATCCATGCCTTTGGTTTCCGGAACACCTGAATACTCAACAATACCGGTCAGAATTTTGCGGTTGTTGATACGAATGGCAAATTTATCAAAGCCAAGCGATGTCAGCACATCGTGAATCAATGCGATATTATCGGCATCGGCCAGCATGGATGTGGTACCGACCACATCGGCATCACACTGGTAGAATTCGCGGTACCGTCCCATGCGTGGGCGCTCCCCGCGCCATACTGGCTGGATTTGATAGCGTTTGAATGGCAGCGTTAATTCGGTTTGATACATTGCAACGACCCGGCACAATGGCACTGTCAAATCGTACCGCAAGGCAAAATCAATCACTTCGTTGACATCCGTTACCTGAAATGCTCTGTCGCCGGGTCCGGCCTTTTCGATGCCAGTGCCACGTCGTAATATTTTGAAGATAAGCTGATCGCCTTCGTCACCATACTTACCGGACAAAATATCCAGTCGCTCGATGGATGGTGTTTCCAACGGTTCATAGCCATACTTTTCGAAAATCGTTCGAATTGTGTTTATTACATATTGCCGGCGAAACATAGTTTCCGGCAGAAAATCGCGCGTCCCTTTGGGGATGCCGGGTTTTATTACGGCCATTATTGTTGATCCTTCTTGTTTAACCTGAAAACATTAGCTGTTTGCTGTTAGCCTTTTACTATTGGTATATTTGGGGATAGAAACAACGAACAGCAACAGCCATACGTCAATCGTCAATTTTTCCATTCATCTTACATCTCACGTCTCACGTTTTACATTTCACAAACCATAAAAGATAAGAAAAAAATACATTTATGCAAGTGTTTTCTAATAAATAGCCCGATCGTGTGCTATAAAAGCGCTACAGATTTTTCCAGCGGCGCAATGATGGAACGCTGTTTTATCATCTGCCATGCCATCTGAATGTGCTGGTGTAATTCCTGTTTTTCGTCCCGTTCAACGGCAGGGATATGTTCACGCAGCGTTTTGAACGCAATTCGAGTTCCTTTGCCAAGATCGCGAACACTATCGATGTGAATATGCTTCAACCGGTACCGAATCCGCAGAATGTCTGTGAGCACGTGAGTGGAGATTGCGGTGGATTCAGCGTCGTCCATTTCCCGTTGAATTTCCACTGCTTCCTTAAGAAATATCCGATCATCTTTTTCCGTAGGAAATGTTCCAACGCGGAAATCGAGTCCCTGACAAGCGACAAGAAATTCGATGGCGATAATCTGTTGCACATGAGTGAGAATTTGCCGCGCCTTTCGCGCCGCAATCGCGCCCATACTGACATGATCTTCAATATTTGATGATGTCGGGATGGAATCCACACATGCCGGGTGGGCCAGTACTTTGTTTTCCGAAACCAACGCAGCCGCTGTGTATTGTAGAATCATCAAGCCGGAATTGAGTCCGGGATTGACCGCAAGGTTCGTTGGTAATCCATGATTGTGATTTGCATCCAGCAATTTTTGAATGCGACGTTCGGAAATACTACCCAGTTCAGCCAGGGCAATGCCCAAAAAATCCATGATCAACGCCAGTGGCTGGCCATGGAAATTTCCAGCGGAGTATTCCCGACGATGTGACAAACCGTCCGTGACATCGGGATCGGGTTCGAAAAATAGCGGATTATCCGTAACCGCGTTGATTTCCACATCCAGCACCCGGCGGACATGCTCAAGCGTGTCCCGGGTTGCGCCGTGTACCTGCGGTATACAGCGAATCGCGTACGAATCCTGTACGTCGCGATTTTGGTCGACCAGTTTGCTTCCGGCGACAATAGCCCGAATATTTGCCGCGCATGCTTGTTGGCCAGGATGCGGGCGAATTTCGTGAACTTTATGATCGAACGCTCGCGTTCGTCCGGCGATGGTTTCCAGGCTCATGGCGCTGCTTAAATCGGCGTGTTTCGCCAGTTCAACAGCATCAAAATAGGTAAGCGTAGCAATGGCGGCCATAGCAGTAGTACCGTTGGTCAACGCAAGACCTTCTTTAAAACTGAGTGAAAACGGAATGGATATATTTAGTTTCGCGAGTATTTCCTGGATTGAGGCCAATGCTTCTTTTCCGGAGATGATCGGCCCTGATTTCCAGGTAAAGGTTGTTTTGTTCAGCGTTCCTATGGTGGCGTGCCCATGCCCAATCAGGATGAGCGCCATATGAGCCAGCGGACATAAATCGCCACTGGCACCGACTGATCCCTGCTCCGGAATCAGCGGATGAACACCGGAGTTAAGTAGCGCAATCAAAAATTCCAGCAATGTATAACGAATACCGGAGTGCCCCTGAGCGAAAGCGTTGGCGCGTAACAGTAACATCGCACGGACAATTTCCACATCGAAGCAGTTGCCCACACCGACCGCATGGCTATAGATTATATTTTGTTGGAGTTGCTCTGCTTCGACAAGACTTTTTACCGGAAAGTCTTTCATATTTCCAAAACCGGTAGTGATGCCGTAGATCAACCAATCTTTTTTCTTCTTTTCCGAAATTGTTGGATCTGTAGCGGTCAAGGCTGCCTGCTCAACGTATTGGCGGCAATGATCCACACGTGGCCGCACCTCATCCGCAATCCGTACCGGAGCGCCATAGCGGGCAACGGCGATGATCTGATCGATTGTGAGATGCTCGCCATCAATAGTGACGCCCCGTTCGATATATGGGACAACACGTTCGGGAATGAAATGCCGAATGTTCATATGCTCTCCTTAATCATGGTGTATCAAAATAAAGAAAGCAGGCAAAAAGCCTGCTCGCGTGGTAGTTCGTTTCATAATTTCTTCAAGAAGTTAACGTGTCCGCAAACCAGGTATTTTAGAAATACCTGGTTTGCTAGCTTATAAAAATTTATGAAACGAATTACCTGTAAATAAAATCTATGAAGTTATTTGTATGTAACGAATTACTTGGAACAAAGCCTGAATTTCAAACTATCTTACAATAGCGTTCGACCACATCCCCGGGATTATTCAAATACCAAATCTTTTCGAATCCAGCCTCTGGTGTTGGAGCGGGAGGTTACTTCAATGTTGTACCAGTCGCCCTGCTCACCAATTACGATCAGGTCTGTCGCCGGATCAACGCGAGCAATAACTTCGTCGGTTGTGCTCGGTCCACTGCGGATATTGCACAAATCCAGTGTGAAAACAGTACGCGATTTGGATTTTGGTTCTGCTTGCGATTTTAATACATACCCTTGCCGGCCATCATCCAAAACAACTTTATACCAGCCATTCATTTCATCGACCGGTTTGAACGTTTGATTAGGCGCCAGTTCCTTTAATTCAGCAAATTGTGTGCCGGCGCCACTGCGAACGGCGGTTCGCTGTTTGGTACGCATTTCTGAAAATACCAGGTGCTTCGTCTCTTCGGAAACAATCCAGCCGATGTTTCCGCCGGGAGCCTGTACCTGACACCAGTTATCGTTTTTTTGAAAGCATATTAAATCGGTTCCGGCCTTGACGTATTTCATGATCTTATAGGCATTGCCGGCGCCTTCTCGTATTGGAGAATCTTGCTTCACCAGCAGTTTCCCCTCGGTCATTTCCTCAACAAATGTTTTGTAAATCCAGCCGAATCCACCTGTTTTGAGAAATAATTTATACCAGCCACCTTCTTTTTCGGCTGGAATGAATGTGTCATCCTTCCGCAACATGGCAATATCACCGGCAGTTGTTGATGGTGCACTCAACGCATGGGTGTTTTCCTTGATGCTAACTTCCGGATATTTTTGCCGGATGACCAGGCTTTGTGGAATCCATCCGGTTTCGCCATTGGGCGCCGTCACGAACAGCCAATTCTTAAAGTCAGCTCGCGGAATAAGTTCGGCACCTTCATCGAGGTTAAGAACATCGCTAGCTTTCAGGCTTGGATATATCCGTAATTTTGCACCACCTGCCGCAAACACTTTAGCCATTTGCAGTGGCTGGACATAGCTTTTATTAATCCAACCAGGCGCACCGGTACTTGTTTCAACCGCCAGATAATCAGCGCTTTCACCCATCGGATTCAATTCCACACCAATCGGTACCTCTTCAATAACTTTGTCCGGATTATTTGGGGAGAAAATTATTTTTCCCGGATTGGTCGTGATGACAGGTGCATAGCTATTATCTTGCACATCGGATGCCTGCACATAACCGATTTTATCCGCACCAGCATCAATCATAAACCAATCTCCAAGTTTTCCGAACTTGGTCACGGTTTTATTTGCCGGAATCGTGCTGATTTTGGTTGCCATTAGGCCCGCGTCCGTGCGAACCGTTGCCGGTTTTTTTACAAGTAAATGACCATAACTAAGTTGAAGTTCGGATTTTGAAACGGTTTTTTGGGCTTGTGCGTATGTTTGGAAGGCGTTTGCAAGCGCCCAACCATCCTGAGTGTTGCGAAGTTTTACGCGTATCCACTTGTCTCGTTGGTCGAGTTTGGTAACTGCGGTTGCTTTGGGAATGGTTTCAACAACCCGTGAATTCTCCAATGCATCCGCATAAATTTTGGTGTCATTAATTGCATATAAAACATTCTGATCGACAGCCTGGCTTGAACTGCCTCCTGTGAAAATGGAACGACTTACATAACCTGTTTGGCCGTCTGGCAACTTGACTCGATACCAGTCCCCTTCGAGACTCAGTTTAATCAATTCGGTGCCCCGTTCCACCTGAACCAGTACAGAATACTCAAGTCCCGGACCAATGCGAATATTTGTTAGTGGTTCTGTGGTGATCAAGCGCCCCGGGTCTCCGCTGGGAACGACTTGTTGACTGACAGCCATTGGCGTCGTCGATGAGCCTGAAAATTTATAAACTTCGCTCTTGGCGCCACTATAATACGTTGGCAATACCAAATCCTCATGGATCCAGCCTTTTCCACCAGTGGCAATCCGAACCTCCGCCCAATTATTTTCTGCGGCGATAAGATATAAACGTGTGCCGTTCGATACTTTTTGTACCACAGCACTCGTTGTTGTTGCTTCCTGACGAATATTGGCTTCTTGATTCACAACAAATTGATCATCGATAGTCGCCACTAAGTCATTGCGTACCCACCCGGTTTCCTGATTTGGTGTCCTGATCTGATACCATTCTCCTTCCACATTTAAGCGTTCGACAATTGTACCAGTCTGCAATCTGCCAAGTTGTTTATTATCGATGCCAGGACCGGATCGGATATTACAATCCTGATTAGCGACCAGAACATTTGCTGCGGGGATAGCCAGTTCACCTTGAATCCAGCCGATATCTCCCTCTGGCATGTATACTCGTCGCCAGTCTGCCTGAGTTTCAATTTGTGCTAACGGCGTACCGGCAGGTGCACGCATTTTAACTTCGAAACTTGTACTATACCCTTGCCGGATATTGCAGTCCTGATTAGTCACGTAAATCGCTGCAGGGTTGATAAGCAGATCACGGTGAATCCAGCCGACATCGCCGTTTGGCGGATACTTAATGCGAACCCACTCATCTTTTGCGCCAATTTTTAAAACGACAGCGTTTTTCTTTAAACGAGTGAGCACAGGAAAATCTGTGCTAAAGCCCTGCCGGATATTGCAATCCGTATTTGTCATTAAATACGCGGCATGAACAGCATACGATGGTTCCGATACAACAGGTGCAGCGGCTGCCTGTGTTGAATAAAGCGGCGCCTGTGATGTCAGCGTCGGTGAAGATAAGCTGAAATCTGATGTTTTCTGGACAACTCCGCTGAACACCCAGCCTTTTTTCCCGGTTGGGGTTTTAACGTAGTACCAGCCATCTTTTTCGTTGAGAATTATTAACGGTGCGTTATTGCCCAGGGTCTCAATGATATGGTACTTGGTACCGGGCCCTGTTCTAATATGAGCCTCAAGCGGAACAATCAAATGATACGTTTCGCCGGTTGTCCCGGCTACTTCTTGTTCCTTGACGATTTCCGCATCATCTTTGGATATCCAGCCGGCATTGCCATCAGGAAGATTAACGAGATACCAATCTCCCTGTTGACGCTGCAGCGTAAACACCCGGCCTTCCATCAGGATGGCAAATGTTTCGTAATTTCGGCTTGGTCCTCTGTAAAGATAGGTGCGTTTCTTAACGATTACTTCCTGCGGTTTGACCGGATTGGTGAAGCCACGATACACCCATCCTTTATCACCACTGTTATTTTGAACTTCATACCAATCATTTTTAGCATCAAGCAGATAAAGTTCATCCCCCGCAGATACCTTCGCTACGATGTTGGCGTTTAAGCTGGGGTCTTTGCGCAGGTTAAGTGAATCGATTGCACGAATCCGATCCAAATTATCGAGTGAAATTGTTGCACACTGCATGAATGCAGCTACCAGAGAACCGACGATAATGATTCTCCACCATTTCATAAGCAATCACCCCCTCCTGGATGTTTTGGTTTGTTAAGAATATATAAAAAAAAATAGCTATCTTCAAGTAAAAAATGGAATTTTGATAGTTTCACCCTGACAATTTTTCCCCATCATGGCTTTAATACTGAAAAAGTATGAATCATGGAAAAATTTACTTGCATTGTTTACCTATAATTTACGATATTAGATATGCTTTATCACCGATAATCGGTACTCTTTTCAATTTATCTTGTCCGTTGCCTGATCCTGCAGCTCTTATGCAGGACGAAAGCAACAATCATCAATGTGTCGACTTCGACAGGCTCAGCCGTCGATGAAACCATGGCTGATGTTTGCGGATTGGCTTTTCATAACTGTTGGGAAGTATAGTTTAATATTTGTATATCTAATCAAGCAAAACAAATAACACCCACTTGGAATAATTCGGATTAATGAAATACAAGCTGGTTATTCTTGACTTCGATGGCACGCTTGCCGATACCTTACCCTGGTTTATTCAAATGATTAATCAGATCGCTGAGAAATATAATTTCAGGAAAATAAAATCAGATGAAATTGAAGCGCTGCGCCGGTACGATGGCCCTGATTTTATAAAATACCTGCGTTTACCCATGTGGAAGGTCCCGGCGATCGCTAACCATATGCGGTTGTCATTAGCTCAAGATATAGAGAAGGTTCACTTGTTTGATGGAATTTCGACGATGTTATCCAAACTGGTGGACTGCGGTGTAACATTGGCCGTTGTCAGCTCCAATGCTGAACAGAATATCCGTTACGTATTGGGTGAGAAAAATGAAAAACTGATTCGGCATTATGAGTGTGGTGTTTCAATGTTTGGCAAGCCGGCGAAATTGCAACATGTAATGCGCATGTTTGGTATCAGTGGGCAGGATGCGATTTACATAGGTGATGAAATCAGAGATATTATTGCTGCGAAGAAAGTCCATATCGCGTCAGGTGCTGTTTCATGGGGATATAATCATGCGGACGCTCTCGCGGAACAAAATCCTACCGAATTATTTATAGCTGTGGACGATTTAATCGTTAATGTGTGTGGCGATATTCCAACCGAACATTAATTTGCTTAACAATACGTATTGTAACGGAGAAAGGAAAAATGTATGGAGACAGTAAAAAGGAAGTTGAACGAATCCGCGACTATGCGCTGGACAGTGCTCGTGCTCATAAGCGGACTGATGTTCGCAACCTATTGGTTTCAGGACTGTTTGGGGCCGCTAAAAGGATTGATGGAAAGTCAATTAGGATTAGATAGTAGCCAATTCGGATTGGTGGTTTCGTCGACGACCTGGGCAAATTTGGCGATGATGATTATCCTTGGTGGTATAGCCCTGGATAAATGGGGGATTCGTAAGACAGGAACAGCTTTTAGCTTGCTGGCTTTGGGAGGTGCATTTATCGTGGCTTTTGCCAGTAAAGGCATGTTTGGTCAGGATCAAAAAACAATGCTGATTTGGATGATCATCGGCAGATTATTATTCGGAACAGGGCTGGAAACGGTGTGTGTGATGGTATCGCGTACTGTTGTTAAGTGGTTTAAAGGGTATGAATTGGCGTTGGCTATGGCCATCAATGTCGGATTTGGACGTATGGGGACGGCCGGTGCAAACTTTTTTGGTGTGGAAATCGCGTCGGGGGACGTTTACACAGGACTTTCGTTTGCCGCTTCGTTAGTGGGATTTGCCTTTATCATGTTTTTAATCTATATTATCATCGACGTCAAGTATGATAAACGTCAGGAATCGAGTGCGGGATCGGAAGAAGAGGAAGCTTTTCATTTAAAAGATCTCGGCAAATTGGTCACCGATTCTTCATTCATTTACATTACACTGTTGTGCGTGGTATTTTATGCTGCAGTGTTTCCCTTTATTCAATACGCACCCGATTTATTAGTCAATAAATTTGGTTTCACTACCACAATGCCCAGTACAGCAGGTATGAGTTTGTGGCAAAAAATTGTAACATTTTTCCACAACGGGCCAAAAGTAACAAGTCTTATCCCCATGGGTACAATTCTATTTACACCAATTTTTGGCAGTATTGTCGATAGAAAAGGCAAGGCAGCCAGCCTGATGATTCTCGGCTCGTTTTTGCTTATATTTGCCAACCTGACGCTTTCGATCTTCAATAGCGTAATTCTTGGTTATCTTGGACTGATTGCACTCGGCGTAGCATTTTCATTGGTACCGGCAGCGATGTGGCCATCAGTTGCCAAAATTGTTGCAGAAAACCGATTGGGAACAGCCTATGCCACCATGTTTACCGTTCAGAATTATGGATTGTCGGCCTTTTACTGGGGCATCGGAAAAGTGGTGGATTTGGTTAATCCCGATGTCGTGCAAAAAATTCAACAGACACGCCAACAATTGCTTGATAGCGGTGTCAGTCTCAATGAAATTGCCAGCCGTATGGAAGCCATGAAAATGACGGGCGAGATTCCGGCTTACAATTACACGATCCCGATTCTGACATTGGTTCTGTGCGGTGTTCTTTCTATTTTCCTTGCCTATCAATTGAAACGGGCAGACAAGGCGCAGGGCTATGGTTTGGAATTACCATCAGGTCAAACTAATTAAATTGCTATCCTTTCGAATTCAATTCCAAATATTTTCAATTTGCAAACCAGGTTTCTCACAGAAACCTGGTTTGTTGAAATGCACACTCCCTTTGCACAGATAAATTTCATTAAAAAAATACAATAGTGACAAGTTTTCGGTTTCCTGCAAGTTGCTAATCGTTTATATTAGGATAACTTTTGTTAACCCGATTTCAAGGAGTAGCACGTATGGAAACATCATTGCAAACGCAAACTCTATTGCCGGATAAAATTATCATGTATAAGGCGCTGGTCGAAAAAGACTCCGGTTTTGAAGGAATTTTTTTCGTTGGCGTAAAGTCCACAGGAATTTTTTGCCGCCCCACCTGTACAGCGCGTAAACCGAAACAGGAAAATTGTGAGTTTTTCGCGTCCACCAAAGAAGCATTGTTAAACGGGTACCGCCCCTGTAAAAAATGTTCCCCCATGGGTCACGATGGCCATGCTCCGGATTGGCTTCGTCCGCTATTACAGCAAATTGAAGAACAGCCGGATATTCGTTTAAAAGACAGCGATTTGGTTCGGCAAGGTATTGATCCCAATCGGGTCAGGCGCTGGTTTAAGAAGCATCACAGCATGACGTTTCAGGCATATCAGCGCACGTTACGTATTAGCAAAGCGTTTGGTCGTATCAAACACGGCGATTCTGTTATTGAAGCAGCGTACGAATCCGGATACGAATCACTAAGCGGCTTCACGGACTCATTCAAAAAAATGACTGGCTTTTCCCCAAATAAAAGTCCGCACAAACGGCTTATCACCTTTACCCGGATTTTAACTCCTCTGGGACCGATGTTAGCCGGTGCGACTGAATCAGGCATTTGCTTGCTGGAGTTCGTGGATCGTCGGATGTTGGAAACGCAGCTCATTCGCGTGAAAAAAATATTTGATGCTGAATTGTTGCCGGGAACGAACCCTCACTTTGCCGACTTAAGCACCCAATTGAATGAATATTTTAATGGACGTCGCCAGGAATTTTCAATTCCGCTATTAATTGATGGCACTGATTTTCAACAGTCGGTATGGAAAGGATTGCACCAGATACCATACGGAAGCACCCGTTCATATAAAGAACAAGCAACAATTTTGGGAAATCCCCGGGCTGTTCGCGCAGTAGCACGTGCTAATGGAGACAATAGGATTGCAATTATTATCCCATGTCACCGAGTGATTGGTTCGAGTGGTGAACTGGTCGGTTATGGCGGCGGATTATGGCGCAAACGATACTTGCTTGAATTGGAGCACAAACACAGAAATCGATAAAATTCTGCTAATCATGTACCGAAAAAAAAGAAATACTTGACTTTCATAAAAAAATGTGTATTATAGCATTGTTCACTACTATGATGATTAATGTCATCGGGACTAATAATTGAAATTAAAGTGGGAGAGACAAAAATGAAATCGGTACATGTTCGCTATTTCATATTGTGCCTGATGATGTCATTTTTAGCATGCAGCGGCACAGACACAATTTTTAAAACAGTCGAAAAAACCAAATTAGCTCCGCCATTGGGATTGCACTCAGTCACTCAAAACGGACAAATTAAATTGATGTGGTACACCTCCAACTATGAAGATGATTTTGGTGGCTATTTTGTATTTCAGGCGGACGGCGATTTAACATCGCAATCGTCCGATAGTGCATTGGGAACTGCATTTGTAAAAGTTGACTCGGTAACCTTCAACCTAAAGGATGATAACAACGTTTTAGTTTCCGATGAAGTCGTATCCTATACGCGTAGCGGTTTGACCAACGGAACAACATACAGTTTCGCGATTGCAACATTTAATCGCAAAGATAAAAAGAAAATCAGCTACCCCAGCAATATTATCAAAGACACACCGCGTCCCGATATTCAGACAATCGTTTTAAAATCGGCTTCCACCAATCAGGTTACGGGCGATGATTTGCAAGCCGGTTTCGATTTTGATACGTTCACCGTGAAGGATGTGCCTGCCTCCGGCTATACGAACACCAATGGTGTAGACATTATTAATGAAGCATTCGATCCCAGTTCTGGCGGTAACATACGAGCCTGGCTTGCGGGCATGAATGGCGGCGGCTTGCAGGACCTGGGATATATGAACGATCTCGATGGTTCGGACATCGCTCCTGAAGCCGGTTATTCCGAGCAGGGTAAATCCATTGCTGCGTTGATCGGCCATGTTTATGCCGTTAAAACCGGCGAGAATAAATACGGCAAATTAATCATTACAAATATCAGCAGCTCGGATTATTCAATTGAATTCAACGCTGCGTTCCAGTTGCAGGAAGGCAATCGTAACTATAAACTTGTTCCGGATGATTATGCGTTAGGTATTCATAAATAATCATTATGGTTTTTATATTGTGAATTTGAAACGCTCTCGTTTTTTCCGGGAGCGTTTTTTATTTGGAAAAACTACGTGTCACGCACTTCGAAAATGCGTGGCACGTTTATCAGCAGTAATTAAAAATACCTGCTATTTTCATATGTAACACGCATAAGCTCGATATAAGCTATAACCTGAATTTCTAAACTGAATTTATCAAATTCGCATTGTCGGGTTGCACTCCCGTCTCTTTGGAATAAATGGATCGTCGCCTGGGAAGTGAAAACTGATTGAGTGAGAATCACCCTGACTACAAATAAAACGTGTGAAGCATAAAATTTCGTTTTAGAAATTTAGTAACTGAGAAATTATTTTCTGACATTTTTTGGCAGAAAATGTTAAAACATATTTTAGACAGGATTTCACGGATTCACAGG
>JAFGDW010000186.1 GCA_016931935.1 Candidatus Zhuqueibacterota bacterium
ACTGGGCAAGTAAAAAAAAAGCCAGCACAAATTATGCTGGCAAGTTTCATCACGACCGAATACAACCGTCAGATTGTACCGTTGTTATCATTTTTATTTAACGATTTGTTTAGAACAACTATCTTTGCGTCCACATCCTGATCATTCTCGACCAAAAAATCCAGATCACGAATTCTATCAATCAGGCTGGCAAAATCATGATCCCTGTTCTCATCTTTTACATATGAACGAATCATTTTTTCTGCATCGTCCATCAAATCCAGCAGATCGACCGGTGGCTGTTCGGTAAAATCCAATTTTTCCCGGGCAAGCTTATTTAACATTGAAAGAGGGGTTTGTAATTCACCAACCTGAAAACAATTTGCAGAATCTGCCAGCGAACTCCAGGCATCCTTAATATGCATTATTGATTCGCCTAAGGATTTTCCTTCACGAGCCATCTGCAAATATTCTTCAAGGTAAAACAAGCTTTCCAGCGTCTCTTCAACAAACACTTCGTTAAAAACCTGTTCGATTTCCTGATTTATATCCCGGCCATTATCATTTGATTGATCAATTGTTTTCACTTGTTCGGAACGCACATTAGGATTATCCGGCAATTCCCGATTATTTGTTTCAATTTTATGGATAAGCTTTCGAATGGATCGTGCTTCCCGGATATCAAATAACGGTCGTTTGGCTCCCTTCGCTGGATTTGCAGATTGTACCGTTTGCTCAATTTTAGGTTCAGGACGTTTTGCGACTGGTTCAGATGCGACTGCTTCATCAGGTTTTGCTTCCTGTATTTCATCAATCGCCCGTTTGACAATGGCGAAAATCTTCTTATCATCTTCTTCGCCATACATATTCCGCATTGCTTTCACAATTAGCGAAAGCCGCGGCAACTCGGTATTTGGTATTTTATTTTGGACTTTAATACGACTCTGGATTGCATTGGTCAAATGGAATGCAAGCGTTTCCATGCCATCGTAACCATATACCATCGCAAGATCTTCAATAACCTGCAGGTTCTCAAGAATATCATGAAATAATTTTGAATTTTGTTTATCCTGATAACCTTTCAGTTTTGTTTCGATATTATGCAAATGGCGTTCAATTTCTTTCAAACATTGTTTATTCATCCGTGTCGTTTGCTGTTGCTCATATTGTTCAACCGCCATCGATCACCTCTACATCATATCACTCATCAATATTTCGACATTAATTTAATTCCATCTTCAATTTATTCTTCAAGTCTTCCTGGTCAACAATTAATTCATCGCGCGCTATATTGGATTGTAAATCATCCTGATCATTATTAGATCCTTCCATCTGAACTGATAATTGCTCGATAAAGGACTGGATATCCACATCATCATTTGATACAATACGTTCGATCATTGTTGGGATACTTTTTAACATGTCCAATAATCCATCATTTATTTTTACATCATCGGACAGAATATCCTCAAGTACACCACAAATAAAAGCCGTAAATTCTTCGATATTTTCATAATCAAACAGTTGCGAAGAACTTTGAATTGAAGTACAAGCGTTCATCATATTACGCAACGTTTTTTCATCGGCAGGTTTCTTTAACTCTCGAACCGCCCGTTTTAATATATTCAAATCTCCCTGTATTTCTTCTTCGAAAATTTCGGTAAATACTTTATTTGTTTTTCGTTCTGATTTTTGATTTAAATTATCTTCCGTTTTCTTTTCCGGAATTGGTTCTTTTTTTGCCGGTTTTTCGGCAACAACATCCAACGATGGCTTATCTTTTATATCAAAAAAATTCTCTTTTCCCTTTTGGGGCTTAACAGGTGCAATCGGCTCTATCGGTTGTTTTGCAAGCGGTTTAAGTTCAGTAAAGGATTTAGATACAGGTTCCGGTGCAGGCACTGTCTCAATTTTTGGCTTTGGTGCCGGCATTGGTTCCGGTTTAATTTCTGCGCGTGGAATTGGCTTTTTTTCAACTACCGGCTCTTTTACTTTTTCAGCGATATGCTCTTCGGTATGGATTTTAACAGCATCATCACTTCCGTTGCGTAAACCGGTAGCAATAATAAGTACACGCATCATACCTTCCGATTGATCATCAATCCGGGCACCCCAAATGATTTTTGCATTGGGATCGAGCTTTTCAGCAACAGCGTGCATAACGCTGCGAGCTTCACGAATTGACATTTTCGAATCGCCAGTGATATTAATAAGTGCACTTCGGGCGCCGGTAATATCCACATCGAGCAGCGGATTAAGAACTGCTTTCTCCACTGCATCCATCGCTTTATTTTCAGAATTGCTTTCACCGATACCTATCATTGCCGTATCGCCATCTTGCATAATGGACTTCACATCAGCAAAATCGAGGTTCACCAATCCTTTCTCGGTGACTAGTTCTGTGATACCTTTCACCGCGTTCACAAGAATTTCGTCTGCGATTTTAAAAGCAGCGTTTAATGGTAAATCGGGAACAATATCAAGCAATCGATCATTTTGAACAACAATAACGGTATCAGCGCTTTTTCTCAATTGATCGAGTCCGGATTTTGCATTTTTTTGCCGCATGACACCTTCTTCTGTGAAAGGTAACGTGACAACGGCAATGGTCAACGCGCCTAAACTTTTCGCGACATCGGCAATTACCGGGGCAGAACCTGAACCGGTTCCACCACCAAGTCCGCAAGTTACAAATACCATATCACTGCCTTCCAGCAACTCTTTCAAATCTTCCTGGCTTTCAAGCGCCGATTCTTCTCCGATTTTCGGATTACTACCGGCACCAAGGCCGTTTGTTATAGCACGGCCGATTAGCAGTTTATTCTCAGCTTTTGTGTGCAACAAATCCTGAGCATCGGTGTTAACTGCAATTGTTTCCATTCCAGCAACGCCAACTTCAGAAAGTCGTGATAGCGTATTATTGCCGGCGCCTCCCGTACCGACGACTCTGATATTCGTGCGATGAGCCTTTAATACGCTTTCCAGTTCTGAATCTTGAGTGCGATTTTTTTTCATAGTTTGTCCTGATGTCGCCTGTGTTTGATTATCCACGCAACCTCCTTGTATCCTTGTATCAATAACCAATTACGGTCTTTCTTTGTTTGATGAGATACTGCAGATGGTAATTCATTTCAAATAAAATTGATTTATAGTTATCTCTATTTTCATCATTATCAACAAACGTTTGCAATAATATTATTGCTTCCGCAATGGTGCCAAGAACAATTTCAGGGATACCATTTTTGAGTTCAATCGTTTCGATCGCTATCTCTTCTATTATATGCGGAAGTTCACTCAATTTTTCAAAGCCAAATTTGAGCGCATGTGTTTTTAGTGACGACGCAGCCAGCTCCAAATCTTCAAGTGCAGATTCGTCTGAATTATTGTCTGACAAAATTTTCAGCGCATTATTAATCAAACGAAAATAAAGCGATGTTTCAAAATTAAATATCTTGTTGACAACCTGAGCATGCTCTGGATTTGCATGCGTTGTTTCTTTTATTATACTGGCTTGATGGGCATTTTGCGGAGAATTCGGTTCATCAATAATATCAATTTTTTCAAAAATTTCATCGTCATCTTCAAATTCATCAACCGCTACCTCTGAGTCTTTATGATTCGAAATTTCTTCAATCAAAGCGAGCAATTCAGGATCATCTTCACCGGGCAATTTAAATTCGATATCCGCACGATCATCTTCAGTTGCCACGGTATCATCATTTGACGTATTTTGATTAATTTCGGCTATCGATAAATCATTTATCGGTTCTTTGGTTTCGTTAAGAGTTGTCTGCTTCAAATCTTCTGGTTCTGAAAATGGCATATTAGCTGTGATTACTGATTTCGGATTTTTTAAATAGGCATCAAATCTGGATAATACATCAATTAATGGCTGTTTTGTTTGCTGTTTGTTAACCGAATCAATTATTTTTTCAGTACCGAAATTGAGTAGTTTGGCTGTATAGTCACAAACCGGCGTAGCATCTGACGCGCGATGATAATTGACAACGCGTATTATTCGTGTAGCAATTGCTTCGACATCATCAAATCCGTACATCATCGCTGTCAGTTTAATTTGTTGCCCAACTTTTTCCCACTTATTGAGAAATGCAACAAAACTCTTGACGTTTTCTTGAATGCTTTTGTGCTTTTCAATTAATTTTAATGATTCCAAAATTTCATTTTTGTAGGAATCGATCATAAAATCAGTTTCAATGGTTGTGTCTTCTGTCTTCGATACTTCGCCGATTGGTTCGTTTTCATATTCATCAAGTTTAAAGTCAGCTTCTTCAGAAATCAATTCCTCAAGCATGTCAATTTTATCAGCCAAATCCAAATTTTCATCAACTTCAATCTCTGGGACACAATCTGTGGTTGGCGCATCATCAATTATTTCAGGATCAACTACTTCTCCGACGGTCAAATCATTTTCAATATCATCAACATTGTCGATATCATGCTCAACAATACTATTCACATCCTCTTCGACAGATACAAGATCATCATCCACATCAAATTCTTTGAATAAACCGATTACATTATCTTCGGAATCGTCTTCACGATGCTGGTCATCTGGTGCAAGTTCATCCGAATCCATTTCTTCATTAAAAGTGTCATTGATATTGATCTGTTCATCCAAATTAATTGCTTCATCAAACTCTGATTGATACATATTGAGTTCATTCAGTAAATCAGCATCATCAGTTTCGAAAACAGCCGATTGTTCTTCATTTGAGTTGTCGTCAGGGGTGGCGGAAGCATGATTTTCCGTAGAAGCTGGTAGATTGGGTGTAGCAGAAGTCTGGAATTCCAATCCCAGATGCATCATCAACGCACGGCGTGCGATTGTCGACCTTAAAATACTACGTATTTCCTGTGTAATGAACTGAGCGATTTTTTTAATAATTTCTTTCATCTTATCCGGATCACTACCGGAAAAGTTGATTCGCTCAACTCGCTCTTTTAGTCGGGTATTAAGCTGTGTAAATCCGGGTAACGTGCACACCAAATCCAACTCATCAATCGTCTTATCCGTATCGACCAGATATTGAACAAGGTTCTTGATAAGAAAAATGCTCTCTTTTATTTTCGGATCATTTGTTCCATCCAGCTTGGTTAAAAGTTCATCAATGGAATGGATGAAATAACTCTGTGAATGAAAAAGCCGATTGACGAGTTCGTTATAATACTCAAT
Source organism: Candidatus Zhuqueibacterota bacterium (assembly GCA_016931935.1). Lineage (GTDB taxonomy): Bacteria > Zhuqueibacterota > Zhuqueibacteria > Thermofontimicrobiales > Thiofontviventaceae > Thiofontivivens. Next base: position 5,174 of record JAFGDW010000186.1, read on the forward strand.
TTTTAATTTTGCAATAGCTGACATGTAGAATTATCAATATCCGTTTACAAAATACCATTATCCTGCTGAAATTTTTCATATAATTTTAACACTGCAGGTACATATCCTCGCGTTTCTTCCCATAAAATATCATTACGTCGGTTATGCTTCAACCATAGGGCTGCGCGTTCTTCGCCGCCATTATATGCGGCTAAGCCGCCATCAACATCATATGAATGAATCAGTGACGAAAGATAGCGACACCCAAGACGGATATTCAAGATCGGATCAAATAAAATTTCATCCGCAGATGTCCATTTTATCCCCTCATCCCGACTCAAAAAGATACCGGTGGCAGGCATAATTTGCATTAATCCCATTGCCCCGGCAAACGAAACGACATTGGGATCCCACGACCGTGCACTTTCATGAGTAATTGTTGCACAGATGAGATCAATATCAAGATTACTGTACTTTAAGCTCATTTGATAAATTTCATTAGCAATTTCAATTTTTTTATCAAATGGTATCTGTTTATTGTAACGATTAAAAATCTTCAGTATTTTTTCAATTTTATACTGACGTATACTATCGACCTTTAGCGTTGAATGAATATCGGAAATTGATTGTGTTAAGTTTCTGATATCCGGGTGCATTTCATTGTACATTGACAATTTCGAAGTAAAACTAACTGTGGAAATACCAACTGACACAATGACCAAAATCAACAATAATGTTCGTGCCCACTTCAGACCATGCTTAATGAACAACATCCTTGTCATCCTCCATTTTTTCAAGCGATTCACCTCACCCTTCACAGATATTACTCCCCCAGCTTGCAGTGTAGTGGATGAAAACGAGTTTAAATTTTAGTTGGAACCTTATACAAATATGAAGCCATAAAAAATATCATTGTCAGGAACAAGAAATCTAACTCTTTTATCTACTAATTAACAAGACATTAACCAGGATATTTTTTATTCATCCACATGATTGAAGTTGCCGTTATTGCTGGATGTATCTGAGTCAATTGTTCCATGGTGATTCAACATCTCCCGGGCCAGATCGAGATAACTTTCTGCCCCTTTGGATCGTTTGTCAAAGAGCATAGCCGGTTTTCCATAATAAGGAACCTCGGCCAATCGAATATTTCTTGGAATTATCGTATCGAATACAAGTCCTTTTAATGTGTATCGTACTTTGTTTGAAACCCTTTTTGACAAATTGTTACGCAGGTCGACCATTGTCAATAAAAAGCCTTTATATTCCAAATCCGGATTGTACAACTTTTTAATCGTTCGTGTTAATTTTAACAATTTCCCAAGCGATTTGAGTGCATAAAATTCACACTGAATGGGAACGATTATCGAAGTGGATGCCACCAGGGCATTACAGGTTACATTCCCCAACGCCGGCGGACAATCAATCAATATATAGTCGTACTCCGCCTGAAGTTTTGTTAACACGTGCTTCAAGCGCTTTTCACGCAAGGGTGCAATATATAATTTTTTATCATCTTCATCCGATTCGACGTTGCTGGGGATGAAGTCGTACCCTTTAACCCCGGTTGAATGAATAACAGCACTCAAATTTGCGCCATTACTCATTGCGCTGTAAAAATCTCCATTAATATCATATTTGCCTTTACCAAAGCTGGTAGCAACATGACCCTGCGGATCAAGATCAATTAACAGGACTTTGTGTTTCAAATAACTTAAACTGGCACAGAGGTTAACTGCAGTCGTCGTTTTCCCTACTCCACCCTTCTGACTCACAATGGCTATTATTTCTCCCATACCCTTTTTCACCTTAATCAATTCATACTTAATGGTAAACAATATTCACATTAGTATTAAGATCGACATCATCGACCGATGAGTTTAGCTCCCCCTGGTTCCAATTTACTTTAAATATCAATTTTTTTAATTCATGAATATCAAACGGCTTTTCGATATAGTATGCATTCTCGGTACTACGAATTTTTCTCTCGATATCGGGTGACCCATAAGCCGTCATAATAATCATTTTTGTCTTTGGATGATTTTGCTTCACCTGGTCCAATAGCGCCATTCCACTTATTCCGGGCATACGCAAATCGGAAATGACCAGATCGAATGCGTTTTGTTCTAATGCGTGTAGTGCATCATCGCCACTGTTGACACATATAACTTCAAGCATATCATTATTTTTGGTCAGACTACGTGAAATACTCCATGTCAGATCTTCTTCATCATCCACAATTAATATCCGGTTCGATCTCAGACTCATTTAATTCTCCACATCTTTATTTACTACTTCCTTACAATTCAATCTGTTATCACTTAAACTTCAATAATAAAAATTAAATAAATGTGCAACGACACGTTTCTATTAATTCCATTTTATTCATTTTTTGCATTCTGCACGAACATATATTAATTTCGAAAACGGCTCTGTACCGCGTATGGTAAGAAATGGAACTTTTTTCTGAGTAACTTACTATTGCCTGAGCTTGTCAAGGGCAACACATCCGCCATGTCTTGCTGGCTTCGACAAGCTCAGCCATCAATTAAAATTGAGCAATAAAAATGTCCAATTTATGCCCGCGCTTAGTATAAATTCAAAAAAAATCTTGATCGACCAATTTAAAGCTTATATTCGTGAAACCTGTAAAACGACAAATCTCCTGCATGTTACAAAATATGTTGTTTTCCAAGGTTGAAATACCAGCAACATGCAGGAGATTCTCCATAACTACGTATTGCACAGAGCTTTGTGCAAATATTATTCCAAACACGTATAAAATCTTATATTTGACATTAGTCAACAGCGTTAAAAAGGAAAGTTATCTGGTAGTATATAGAATAATAAGAAATTAGAAGTGGCGAATAATTTTTTAAAAAATATTCGCCATTGAGGTTTGATGTTTTACGAAGTTTTCGATCTTAAACCAGTGGTCGGTTTTTGTTCAAATCAGTTTATTCCATAAAGCTTTAATTTCTCACGCAGCGTTGATCGGGAAATATTCAACACGCGTGCAGCTTTGGATTTATTCCCATTAAACTGATTCAGTATATTAATGATGTGCCGTTTTTCCATTTCCTGCAATGAGAACGGCTCGTTTCGAGATGTCGCCGGAGGCGGTGTTACAGGCTGGGCTTCTGCCGGAGTTATCGGTACATCAGTCACCCGATTAACTGGAGCAGCAGGTTGGGGTTGAGTTTCAAAAACCGGCTTTTGATTACTTGAACGTAATTCACCCGGTAAATGCTCAACATCGATCAGATTGCTATTACACAAAATAACAGCGCGTTCAACAACATTCTTCAGTTCCCGCACATTTCCCGGCCAATAATAATTGTTCAACACCATTTCCGCTGCTGGTGTAAATCCGGCAATTTGTTTATTAAAATCTTTGTTATTTCGATCGATAAACAATTTAGCCAGTGGAATAATATCGCCATCACGTTCACGAAGTGGTGGCAGGACTATTTCCATCACTTTGAGACGATAATACAAGTCCTCACGAAATTCGTTATTGGCTACACATTCCTTCAAATCCTGATTTGTCGCGGCAATTATGCGAACATCGATTGCCAAATCCGTTGTGCCGCCAATTCGTCGCAACTGTTGGGTTTCCAGGACACGTAGCAATTTTGGTTGCAACGCAAGTTTCATACTGGAAATTTCATCAAGAAACAAGGTGCCGCTATTTGCCAGCTCGAACATACCTTTTTTAAGATTCTTTGCATCGGTAAAGGCGCCTTTTTCATGGCCGAACAGTTCGCTTTCAAGCAAATGCTCCGGGATCGCGCTACAATTTATTTTGACTTGCGGTTTTTCTTTGCGAACGCTCCAGTTATGAATCGCATTGGCGACCAATTCCTTGCCCGTGCCGCTTTCACCCTGAATTAATACTGACGTTCGCGGTGTTTCGGCAATCAATTTTATAAGCCGCTTCACCTCAAGCATTTTCGGATGATTGCTGTAAATGTCATTATCCGGGTATTTATCCTTCATCCGCCGGAACTGTGATACTTCACGCTTCAGCTTCTGTGTTTCCAGTGCTTTACCTACAACCATTCGTACTTCTTCAAGTTCAAACGGTTTCATCAGGTAATCATAGGCGCCGGCTTTCATGGCTTCAACAGCCGATTGAATTGTGCCGTGCGCGGTAATCATAACGACCAGCAAGTCAGGATCAATTTCATGCGCTTCAGCAAGCACTTGCATTCCATCTTTTTGCGGCAATCGAACGTCCAGCAACATCAAATCAAAAATTTGCTTTTGCAGTGATTCCAATGCATCTTCACCAGTAAAAGCAGTCTCCACACGATGACCTGCCTTTCGCAAATTTATGGCTAATGGTTCACAGATATCTTTTTCATCATCGACAACTAGAATATTGGCTTCCATATTTTTTTATCCCTCCGTTGGCAAGAGCACAACAAACGTCGTTCCCTGGCCGATCTCACTTTCGACCCGGATATCTCCCTTATGTTCTTCAATTATTCGGTATACAATCGATAAGCCCAGGCCTGCCCCCTGGGGCTTCGTAGTAAAAAACGGATCAAAAATTACTTCCCGGTTCTCCGGTTTGATTCCGTATCCGGTATCACTCATTCGAACTTCGACATATGTCGATTCAGTATCAGGCAATGAGAACCGTTTTTTCCGGCGGTCAACTTTGTGCAGCATGGTTTTCGACGTATCGGCCACAAGCTTCAAGTCACCACCTTCAGGCATTGCTTCAATTGCATTTAAATAAAGATTAATAAACACCTGTTGAATTTGATGAAAATCCACATACACGTTCGGTAAATCTTTCGGAATTACTTCTTCATATGTAATATTCCGTTTCTTTATCCGCTCGTCCATCAACATGAACACTTCTTTAATGACTTCTTTGAGCTTGTGCTTTTTACGAATCGGTTCACGCGGACGTGCGTACGAGAACAAAGTACGCAGCAATTCATCCAGTCGGTTCACCTGACGGATAATGCGTTGCAGATATTCCCGCCGTGTATCATCACTGGAAAATTCTTCTTCCAGTGTCTGGGCAATTGTTTTAATACCGGCAAGCGGATTCCGCACCTCATGCGCGATTCCCGATGCCAGCACACCCAATGATGCCAGCCGATCCATTCGGAATACCTCAGCCTGCATCTGCTTAATTTGGGAAATATCACGAAATGAAATAATTGTCCCCACTTTTAAATTGTGTTGATCAATTCGCGGTGTGATGGTGAATCCAATGTAACGATTCTTGCCATCTTTAGCCGTAATTTCCATTTCGCGATTGTACAGCGCCTGGTTTGGATTAATAATATCGGGCAACAATTTGCGGCTTTCAACAGGCGGTAGAATTTCATCCAGATATTTGCCGACCACTTCATCCGCCTTGTAACCGAGCACATCTTCGGCGCCCGTGTTGAATGACGTAATGCGCCGTTCCAGATCCAACGTCACCAGGCCAGCGCCGATACTTTGAATAATACTCTCGTTAAAATTCTTGAGTTCAATAATTTCCTGTTCCAGCCCCTTGCGCTGGGTAATATCCCGGGCGATGCCAACAACGCCTACAACTTCTCCTTTCTCGAAAATCGGATTAATATTCATTGACAGATAGAGTGGCACTCCATTCTGGCAAATCATCCGGACTTCAAAAATACGGGCTTTGCCTTGCAATGTTTTATTAAAATTGCTGCGGGCTTCAACACGATCTTCCGGTGCGATCAGATCGAAAAAGCTGCGTCCCATCCAGTCTTCGCGGGCAAATCCGGTCAAGGTGCTCAACCGCCGATTTAGAAAAATGAAATCACCTTCATTATTAAGGGTGAAAATTAAATCATTGGCGTTTTCAATCAGGTCCTGATATTTGTACTCTGTCCGCCGGATTTTTTGTTCCAGCTCTTTGTTCTTTTGTCGAACCTGATGAAGAATGAACACATTGTCGATAACATTAATCAGCTCGCGATGACCAAATGGTTTAATCAGGAACGCCGACAATCCCATTTCGAACAGGGCGCTCCGATCCACTTCGTACTCGGATTTTGCTGTGAGCATGATTACAGGTGTATTGGCGAGATGCTTGTACCGCTGGCTACCGATCAAACGCTGAAATACTTCAGCGCCGGTCATGCCAGGCATCATGAAGTCTAGCAGAATCAGGTCAGGTTTGTGCTGAAGGATATAGTCCAATCCCTCATTTCCGTTCGTAGCCGAAAGAAAATTGTAACCGGCAGATTGAATAATTTTTCTACCGATTTCCCGCATATCCTCATCATCATCGATAAGCAATATGGTTTTCTTCTGGCCCAATTTTGAACCGGAATTGATCACTGTCATCGGTTGGCTGCTTCGATTAATGTGATCGTAGAGGTAGTTTTCTAAGTCCGAAATACTTTTTCCGTTCTTCTTAGAAAAGGTTTTCTCCTTGTCATCATCAAATTTCATATGAAATAGAATTACCTACCGATTAGACACTATTATGGTTATTTAATGGATCACCCAACAATTTCACTTTCAATTTCATCGAGATATGAAAAACTTTCAGTATCATTTGCTATTGGTAACGAAATAAAGAAGGACGATCCTTTCCCAAGTTCACTTTCAACCCAGATACTGCCATGATGTGTCTCAATAATTTCTTTAACCAGAGACAGGCCAAGTCCGGATCCGGTAATATCCTTCACCTTATCGTTGTCTGTCACCCGGTAAAATTTATCAAAGATCTTTCCGAGTGATTCTTCTGAAATTCCAAAGCCTTCATCTTTGAATTCCAATATCAACTCATCCTGCGCAACCTGAGCGTTTATATAAATATTTGTTTTTGGCGGACTATATTTGATCGCATTTGAAAACAGATTTAAGGACACTTCTTCCATCATTTCTTTATCAGCGAGAATTTGTGGGACATCTTCAGGCACATTAATATGAACATCGATTTTCTTTTTATTTGCCTGATAGATATTCATTTCCACAATATTATGAATGACATAGCACATATTAAGCGGCACTTTGTGTACCTGACTCTTCCCGGCTTCAATACGAGAAATATCCAAAAATTTATTAATCAATTCTCCAAGGCGACTTGATTCGGTGAGAATAATCTCCGCGTACTCTTTCGATTGATCTTTCGTGATCGACGAATCCAGCAACAGTTCACTGAATCCGGAGATAGATGTTAACGGGGAACGCAATTCATGCGCCACCATGGACACCAACTCAGTTTTCATCCGATCGATTTCTTTTTCCCGGGTAATATCCCGAAAAATCGTCACAATACCAATCAGTTTTCCGTCCTTGCCAACGACACGTGCTGCTTTAGCCTGAAGAACAATTTCTTTTCGGTTCTTTTTGGGCTTGTAATGAATTTCTACGGAAACATCGCTATGATTCCCCTGTTCCCGGACATTGTTGATCAGGTCCAGTAATTCCGGATAGGGATTAAAATGAATTTCAATTGGTGTATCAAATACATCGCCTTCATTAATTTCAAACCATTGTTCGGCGACAGAATTTATGACGAGAATTTTATTGCGCGGATCTGTAACGATAACACCATCAGCAATATTTTTAATGATGGTTTGGGTTTTATTTTTTTCAGTAATAATTTTATTCAGATTCATTTCATTCAACCGGCGAAGTTCTGTTGTCATATAATTGAATATTTTCGCCAGCCGTCCAACTTCATCATCGAGTGGAACTTCAATTTTATGGGAAAAATTGCCCCGAGCTATTTCTGTTGCGCTTTCCTTAAATTGTGTAATCGGAAGTGTAATTCGCCGGGCAATTTGGTATGCGCCATAGGCTGCAACCATAATTGTAAGAAACAGCACAATTAGCATTAGTACTGAAAGCTTCACCAATGCACTTGTGGGGTGAACATTAATCGAATATACACCAAACACAATCATCGGGAAAAGTGAAATCAGCAAAATGATGACAAACAGTTTTCGAAAAAGACTATTTTGAGATAAAAACGTAAAATCCATAGGGATTAATCCAAAATCACTTGATTCCGGCCTGCGGCCTTTGCTTTATACAAACGGCTGTCAGCAAGTGCGACGAGTTTTTCCGGATCATCCGTCTCTTCAGGATAAGTCGCAACTCCCATGCTTACTGTTAATTTGCCGTTCGGCTGTGTTTGCTCATTGGGAAACGGATGCTTTTCCACTAATTCTCTAATTTTCTGAGCTACTGTTGCCGCGGCTTTTTTATCGCTCTCAATTAATATCAGGGCAAATTCTTCTCCACCATAACGTGCGGCAATATCAATGTTTCTTATATTGGAGCGCAATAAATGCGCGATCGTTTTTAATAGCTCATCACCTGCCGGATGTCCGTGAGTGTCGTTATAACTCTTGAAATAATCAATATCAATCATTGTGATTGATACATGAAGATTATGGCGTACAGCCCGGTTTAGTTCATGTTTTAACTGTTCGTTGAAATACCGATAATTATATAACTGCGTCAATCCGTCAGTTATTGCAAGCTTATATAATTTACGTTGAGCAACCTCAAGCTCTTTTATTTTCTTTTCCAGTTCATCGTGCAAATGTTTTATGCGAAGCAGAGATTTAACTCGGGCCAGCAATTCAAGTTTATTAAACGGCTTGCAGATGAAATCGTCAGCGCCGGCTTCAATGCCTTTTACCTTATCTTCGACTTCGTTTAAGGCGGTGACCAAAATAATTGGAATGAAACGGGTATCATCATCGTCTTTTAGATTCTGACACACTTCAAACCCATTCATTCTGGGCATCATCACATCCAAAAGTACCAAATCCGGAGGTTGTTGTTTAATTTTTTCCAGTGCTTCCAGACCATCCGAAGCCATCATAACGTTATAGCCTTCGGAATCAAGATATGTTTGCTGCAATTTGCGATTCAACGGAACGTCGTCGACTATCAACACTGTTGAGGGTACGACACCATTATTCATCGATGGTGCACTCCTAAGCTGAAATTCAGATGAATTAGTATCTAATCCGCATCCGGATTTGGATGTTACATGCGATCGAGCCTGTCAAAATTATATTTAATATTTGGCTCTTTAACCGCCTTTACTTCGTCCAATCTGGAAACTACGGTGGTTGTTGGTGCATTTAATACAACTTCCGGTCGATTTTCCACATCATGGGCAATTTCGATCATAGCCTCAGCAAACCGATCCAAAGTTTCTTTGGATTCAGTTTCTGTTGGCTCGATCATAATTGCCTCCTTGACGATCAGCGGAAAATAAACGGTCGGTGCATGAAATCCGTAATCCAACAATCGTTTTGCAATATCTAATGTTTTGACCCCTCTGTCTCGTTGCCATTTCCCGGAAAGCACAAATTCGTGCATCGCCGGTCCCGAATGTGGCAGCATAAAAAACGGTTCGAGTTTTTTCATCAGGTAATTTGCGTTTATGATGGCATTCTCGCTCACACGACGCAGCCCAGCTTCGCCCAACATACGAATGTAGACATACGCCCGAACCATGACGCCAAAATTACCATAATATGAACTTATTTTTCCGATTGAATCAGGGAAATCATCGCGCAGACAATACCCCGAGTTATCTTTTTCAATACGTGGGACAGGAAGAAAATTGACAAGTTTTTTACCGACGCCAACCGGTCCTGCACCGGGGCCTCCCCCACCATGTGGGGTTGAAAATGTTTTATGAAGATTTATGTGTAATACATCAAAGCCAATATCCCCGGGTCTGACAATCCCGAGCAAAGCATTCAGATTAGCGCCATCCATGTACACCAACGCGCCCGCGTCATGGACCAACTTGATGATTTCCTGTAATTGTGTTTCGAATAATCCCAACGTATTGGGATTTGTGATCATCAACGCGGCTGTCTGGTCCGATAATTTCGATTTCAAATTTTCAACATCAACCAGACCTTTTTCATTGGATTGGATCTGAACACTTTTATATCCTGTCAATGTGACACTCGCAGGATTGGTACCATGCGCAGAATCGGGAATTATCACTTCGGAACGTGGATTACCCTGAGACACATGATAAGCACGTATCATTTTTAATCCGGTAAGCTCTCCGTGCGCTCCGGCTGCGGGTTGCAATGATACATCGGCCATTCCCGAAATTTCGCTAAGATAACCGGCCAATTCGTACATTAGTTTCAATGCAGCCTGCGAGGTTGCAGCAGGTTGCAACGGATGCAAATTCTTCAACTCGGGAATCCGTGCCAACGTTTCATTTATTTTGGGATTGTACTTCATGGTGCATGATCCCAACGGGTAGAATCCTTTATCAACATGATGATTCAGCGTTGAAAGCGAAAAATAATGGCGCATAACATCATTTTCGCTGACTTCCGGTAACCGAGCAGGTGTTTTTCTGATGTATTTCGACGGTATGAGCGTTTCGACAGGTTTTGGTGCGACTTGCATTGGGGGCAATGTGTATCCCTTACGTCCATTTTTCCCCAAATCGAACAGCAATTTAGCCATTCAAAAAACCTTTCAAATCTATTTATTATATTAGTTTAATTTTTTAAAATACAACATAAATCGAAAATAGTCAAGATATTTTTCTCAAAAGAAAGTTAAAGTCCATTAACAAGTATCAAATTCGCTTCATCAAATATACTGCCTGGGTAAAAAGGCTGTTTAATAGTAAAATAATGCTTACTTGGCAGTATGGAAATAATTTTTCTTTATAATTCGATAATATTTTGTGCATTTTAATAGTACAGCAATAATTTTCATTCAATGAAAACTTGTTTTTTCAATTTGATTATTAGATATTAACAAAATCCAACAATTCCATCTCCCAATCTGAGAAGTTGTCGCAGGTCGGGACATCATGTTTCTCAATAAGACGTATTTCATCACAAATCGGGCGCATAATCAATTCAATTTAACACTTTAATTTACAAACCATTAATCAATTCATTCTCACATTGGCATAGTTATTGAAATATCTCCAATAACAAAATTGTAAAAAGTGTCACTATGATACATAATCCACCACATACACATGCGCCTCCACGGCCAAAGGGAAAATCTCGAATCTACACAATCGAAGAATTTCCCAAGGAATTCCGGAAGAACTGGGTATCTACACTTGATACACGATACCTGTTTATTTTGGCGACAAACTTCATAATTACAACGACATCCGTTTTGGTGATGCAACATTATTTCGGTAATCAAAGCATTACATCCGGTGTTCGCGCGTATCATGACAATTATGCCCAGTTAATCATCGAGACTGATGCAAAAGAAACAGAGAAGCCTGATATTATTGCGACTAAGGATATTGACACCCATCTATATAATATTCCAATGAGCTCAGAAAAATCAGATGATTCATCAACCGATCAAGTTGTCCGGACGCCAGAAACACAGCCTCAAACACAAATAATTGAGAATAAAAAAGCAATATTGGCCGATGGTCGGCCACATAAATACAATCCGCCAACCAGTCAGTCGGCACAAGTGAATCAGCAAGCTGCGGATGAAAAGTTATCTTTGTTACAGATTATAGAATCAGGCAACGAAGGATCAGATCCACTCTTATCCGAACTGAAGTCGCTTGATTCACACTCTTCGGAGCAACTGATAGCTTCACTTTCAGCAATAATAAAAGCATCAAATGGTAGTAATGGTAGATCGAACCGCAATAAGTCCGGAGAAGGATATGAAATCAAAGGTGGACATATCACAGAAGCCTCTTACAAAACCATACTTGATGGAATGCCCGAAAAACAGCAAATAGCGTACCAAAATGTTACACGTGGCAATACAGATATGGAAGCAATAACCGAATCTGAGCTAATTGAGAATCCAAATTCGATTAATAAACGCCTGGCTCGAACTCCTGAACAGGTGACTGCTGTTATTGTGTCCCATAATCAGTCAATTCAGGATTGCTATAAACAAATTTTAAAGAAGAATCCGGCTATTAACGGAAAAATTATGTTGCGATTTTCAGTAACGCCGGAAGGAACGATTGGTAACGTTGAGATTATTAACTCAACTCTTAACGATGTGTTTTTAGAAAAATGTATTGTTAGACGTGTTAAAAGATGGAATGACTTTGGTGCATGTAATCCGATCGTAGGTGATGTTTTTTACCGCCAAACCTACGTTTTTGGGTATTAATCTATTCGACTTCTTTATTCTACCCCACGATTAAAAAACGGATTGAGCAGGCGACTTACAATTCAGACTTTCACCAGCCTCAATCCGTTTTTTAGATTTTACAGCTCTCTATTTTTGAAATCCATTCATCCACAGTATATCATTTAACTGCAAGCGCTTTTTCTCATTCTGCGGTTGTCTATCCGGGTAGCCCATACTTATTAAAGATACGACCTTATAAGATGCCGGTATCTTTAAAAACTTACGAGCTTTCTTTGAATTGAACCAACCGATCCAGCATGTACCTAATCCCAATTCAGCGGCTTGCAGCACGAAATGTTCGCCGGCAATACCAATATCAATCAGATAGTAATTGGTGCCCTGGATTTGCTTTCCGATTCGATTCGCCAAAATATCCAGTTTTGCCAGCACGACAATTATAACCGGAGCTTTTGAAGCCCATTGTGTGAATTTATACACACCGGAAAAAGCAGCATCACAAAACGGTTGCTTAATAGCGGGATCGTTTAATACGATAAAGCGCCATGGCTCCACATTTTCTGCGGAAGGTGCCACCCGCGCTGCTTCGATACATGCACGGATTTTATCCAACTCGACGGGTTTGTCGGCGTATCGGCGAATACTACGACGCTGATGAACAAGATCGCTAAATAACGAATTGTTCATCAGATTTCCATTATCTCTTCTTCTTTTTTCTTCAGGAAGTCATCGACTTTTTTGATATATTCATCTGTCAATTTTTGAATTTTATCCTGTGATCGATGAGAATCGTCTTCAGAAATCTGATGATCTTTTTCCGCAGCTTTTAAGGCCTCGTTACCATCACGTCGGGAATTTCGGATGGAAATTTTACATTCTTCACCGAGACGTTTTGCCTGCTTTACTAGATCTTTGCGTCGTTCCTCTGTCAACTGTGGAATGGGCAGTCGAATGAGATTGCCATCATTCTGCGGAGTCAAACCCAGATCCGATTTCAGAATTGCTTTCTCAATCTCATTAATCATCGATTTGTCCCACGGTTGAATTGTTATAAGCCGTGCTTCAGGAACGCTGATGTTTGCTGCCTGCTTTAGTGGAACGACCGAGCCATAATAGTTTACTTTTACACCATCAAGGAGTGTTGCAGAAGCTTTTCCTGTTCGAAACTTGCTGAGTTCGTAGTGCAGGTTTTCGATTGTTTTCTGCATTTTAGACTCAGTTTGAGAATAAATTTGTTCAGTCATCTTCTCCACCATGGACTTTGGTTCCAACTTGCTCTCCGGATACAATTCGTTTAATTGCACCCTTCTCTCTTAGGTTGAACACAAAAATTGGCAAATCATTTTCCATACACAATGTGATGGCTGTTGTATCCATCACTCTTAGCCGACGTTTAATCACATCGAGATAGGTTAATTCGTCGTATTTTTTTGCATCTTTATTGACCATCGGATCGGAATCGTAAACGCCATCCACTTTTGTGCCCTTGAGCACCAAATCAGCCTCAATTTCGGTGGCACGTAACGCAGCGGCGGTATCCGTTGTAAAAAACGGATTTCCGGTTCCACCTCCAAAAATGACAATCCTGCCTTTTTCAAGATGTCGAATCGCCCGGCGTTGGATAAACGGTTCGGCTATTTGCTCCATCCGAATTGCTGTCAACACCCGTGTATACACGCCCAGGCGCTCGAGGTAGTCCTGCAGCGCTTTGGCATTAATAACCGTCGCCAACATGCCCATGTAATCGGCTGTCACGCGATCCATGCCACGGGCGCTTGCAGAAAGTCCTCTAAAGATATTGCCACCACCAATGACAACACCTATTTCAACACCCATTTCTTTGACTTCTTTTAACTCAGCGGCGATTTCATTCACGATTGCAGGATCGATTGCCAAGCCACTCTCTCCCATCAGTGCTTCGCCGCTTAATTTTAACAGAATACGTTTATATTTGATCATTCTCCACCGAGTTCAAAACGTGCAAACCGTCGTATACGAATATTTTCACCCAATTTTCCGATTGTTTCTTTCATCAACTCTTCAACCGTAACGTTAGGATCGCGAATGAAACTTTGTTCCATCAAGCAAACTTCTTTGTAAAATTTGTCCATTCGACCCTGGGCAATTTTTTCGGCGATATTTTCCGGTTTATTCTCGTTCTGTGCCTGGGTTTTGTAAACATCCAATTCACGATCGATAATTTCCTGGGACAGCTCTTCACGTTTAACCACCAGAGGTTTGGCGGCAGCTATTTGCATGGCAATATTTTTAGCGAATTCTTTAAAGCCATCCGTCTTTGCTACAAAGTCGGTTTCGCAATTTACTTCCACCACAACTCCTAACCGGCTGCCAGGATGAATATAGCTTTCGATAATGCCTTCTTTTGCTTCTCGTCCAACACGCTTTTCGGCGGAAGCAATCCCTTTTTTGCGTAAATATTCAACTGCTTTATCAATATTGCCTTCAGTTTCCTGAAGCGCTTTTTTACAGTCCATAATGCCTGCACTGGTTTTCTCACGCAGTATTCTTACATCTTCTGCTGTAATAGCCATATTTAAAATCTCCTGTTTTCCGAATTACATGTTAGCGGCGTCTTCCGCTTCTTCAAGTTCGACCTTTCTTTTTTCTTCCAGTGCTTCAGTTTCAGCTTCCTGAATCTGTTGCTGGCTTGCACCCTCAAGCACTGCGTCGGCAATTGTTCGGGTTATCAAATTGATCGATTTGAATGCATCGTCATTGCCCGGAATTGCATAATCCACAAGATCAGGATCACCATTTGTATCAATCAATGCAACAATCGGAATATCCAACCGATCAGCTTCCCGCACTGCGATTGCTTCTTTCTTCGGATCGACAACAAACATCAATCCCGGAAGCTTATTCAAATCCTTAATACCCCCGAGTACGGTTTCAAGCTTTTCTTTTTCACGCTCTATTTGCAATATTTCTTTTTTTGTCAATTTATCGTAAGTACCATCTGTGGCCATTTTTTCAAAATTTTTCAGCCGTTTGATACTCTTTTTTACTGTGGTAAAATTGGTCAGTGTTCCACCTAGCCAGCGTTCATTCACATAAAACATACCACAACGCTCCGCCTCAGCGCGGATGATGTCGCGTGCCTGTTTCTTTGTCCCAACGAATAATACTTTATCGCCATTGCGCACAACGCGAATAACTTCGTCGCACGCACGTTGAAGACTGACGAGCGTCTTCTTTAAATCGATAATATAAATGCCATTCCGTTCCATGAAGATATATTTCTTCATTTTTGGATTCCAGCGGCGTGTCAGATGACCGAAATGTGTTCCGGCCAAAAGCATATCTTTTAATCCAATCTTTATCATTCTTGTAACTCCTTTTTCGGGGTTCATCCGCCACCCTTAAAAATTTTTACCGTTCCAGAATAACTGCCTGGCACCCCGGAATTGTATAAGGGTGTGTGTCATTAGTAAATACTATCGTTTCGAGAATTGGAAACGTTTACGTGCACCAGCCATACCGTATTTTTTCCGTTCTTTTTCCCGAGGATCACGAGTAAGAAAGCCATTGGTTTTTAATATCGGGCGTAATTCTTCGTCATATTTCAACAACGCTCTGGAAATGCCCAATCGTACGGCGCCGGCTTGACCGGTTAATCCGCCACCTCTGACATTGGCTACGATATCGAATTTTGAAATGGTTTCGGTCAACTCCAATGGTTGCTCGATAATCATTTTCAAGGTTTCACGCTTGAAATGATCGATCAACGATCGTTTATTAACCAGGATATTACCGGAACCCGGAACAATTCGAACACGTGCCACAGAATTTTTTCTTCGTCCTGTCGCGTAGAATACTTTCATTTACTACCTCTTTTCACTAACTGTGTTCTGTGGATTAAATTATTAATTAATTTTGAATGTTTCCGGCTGTTGTGCTGTGTGTGGATGGTCACTTCCGACATAGACTCGCAGCTTACGAAACATCTGACGGCCCAAACGATTTTTCGGCAGCATTCCCTTAATTGCATGCTCCAAAATAAACGCCGGTTTTTCATCGATCAATGATGAATAGGATCGTACTTTCATACCGCCCGGATAGCCGGAATGCCGATAATACTGTTTCTGCTCAGCCTTCCGTCCGGTGACACGAATTTTTTCCGCATTAATAATAATGACATGATCACCCAAATCCAGATGCGGGGTGTAGTTTGCTTTATGTTTTCCGCGCAAAATTTGGGCAACCGTGCTGGCCAACCGTCCAAGAACGACACCATTGGCATCGATCAACAACCACTTGCGATCGGCTTCGCTTACGTTAGGGGTGATAGTTCTCAAAATAGGTCCCTCTCTTTCCAAAACGATAATTGCACTGTTACCATACTTCGTATTTAATTTACAAAAAAAAATTCACAGTAATTCAGCATGACCATCGATAAATTACTATTGAACTTTTATAATTGTATCACATTTTTCCGCACGGTGCTTGTGCGGTTTACGGATTAAATCACCGAATTTAATAAATTTTACCTTAAGAATCAAGACATTTTTTTAATCGGGACTTGTTTTGTTAATAAACATTTAATCTTTAAATCTATAAATTTTTAAATTCATCCTTAATAACTTAATCAAGTTCGATTAGCTATCACATAGTGCCAAAAATTTTCCATTGATCACTCCCCAGGGCTTTCCTGTTAATTCCCAGCCATGGAATGGTGTATTTCTGGAACGAGATCTGGATTTGTTCTTATCGACGATCCACTTTTGTTTGGGATCTAAAATTGTCATATTTACCTTATGTCCAACTTCAATATAGGGCACGTCCAAACCTAATATCTGATATGGAGTAACAGAAAGTTTTTTTAACACATCGTAAAGCGACATTTTGTATTTTTTTACAAGTTCAGTAATTGCCAATCCCAACGCTGTTTCGAGACCCAAAATCCCAAACGGAGCATGATCGAACTCAACATTTTTTTCTTCTTCGGTATGCGGTGCATGATCGGTAGCAATTGCATCAATCGTTCCATCTTTCAACCCCTTAACGATTGCATCGATATCTTTTTGAGTCCGTAATGGTGGGCTCATTTTGCAATTTGTATCGTAATTTTCTAATGCATCTTCAGTAAGTGAAAAATGATGTGGTGTTACTTCGGCAGTGACACTCACTCCCCGCAGTTTAGCCTGTCGAACAAGTTCAACCGCACCCGCCGTAGAGATGTGGGCAATATGCATTTTACCACCAATATATTCAGCTAACATGATATTGCGAGCTACGACAACATCTTCAGCGATGGATGACATTCCTGTCAATCCTAGTTTCGTTGACATGGCACCTTCGTTCATAACACCACCGACAGCCAATTGTTCATCTTCGCAATGCTCAATAATCGGAATGTTGAACATACGTGCATACTCAAGCGCCCGGCGCAATACCTGTCCATTGGAAACAGATGAACCATCATCAGAAAATCCGACGACGCCAGCATCCACCAATTCTGCCATTTCTACAAGTTGTTCTCCCTTGCGCTCCAGCGTAATCGCCGCAATTGGATATACGTCAATCGGATGATGTTCGAATTGTTCGATAATAAACTCAACTATTTCCCGATTGTCAGTGGCTGGTGTTGTGTTCGGCATTGTGCAAACACCGGTAAATCCGCCAGCTAAAGCAGCAGCGGCGCCACTCATCAGCGTCTCTTTATCCTCCCGACCGGGTTCGCGAAAATGAACATGCAAATCAAGCATACCGGGAATTATCATTTTTCCGTTTAAATCAATTACTTCACCTTTAAACGATAAATCATCTACATTCCCGATTTGTTCAATAACACCATTTTTAATAAGAACATCTGCTTTCAATTCAGTCTTTTTATTCAAATCCGGTACGACCGCATTTTTTAATAACAAAGCATCATCGACCGTACGATAAATCTGTTGTGCGTTCCCGGAATAACTTTTATTCAGTTTCGTCGACATACTTATTTTTCTCCGCTTAAGAGGTAAAGAACGGCCATCCGTACAGCGACACCGTTTGTTACCTGATCCAGAATGAGAGAATGTTCACTATCAGCAAGCTCACTGTCCAGTTCAATGCCCCGATTAATTGGACCCGGGTGCATGATTGTCAACGTTTTCCTAGCACGATTCAAGCGGTCCACGGTTATTCCGAAATAATTATGGTACTCCCTTAATGATGGGAAAAAATTGGCTTGTTGACGTTCCATTTGAATACGTAGTACCATCAGTACATCTGCCCAAAAAATGGCATCATCGACATTATTCATAATTTTCACTGGCCACTGATCAGCGCGAATTGGGATAAGCGGCGATGGCCCACATAACGCTACTTCAGCACCCATTTTTGTCAACCCATAAACATTGGAACGCGCCACGCGTGAATGCAATACATCACCAATAATCGCAACTCGCAATCCCTGTAAATCGCCAAATTTTTCCAACAGGGTCATCATATCCAATAATGCCTGAGTGGGATGTTCGTGACATCCATCGCCGGCATTTATCACCGATCCTTTTATACAATTTGCCAAAAAGTGCGGAGCGCCCGCTGCTGCATGCCGAATAACCACCATATCGACTTTCATCGCCTCAATATTTTGGGCAGTATCGCGCAGGGACTCACCTTTTTTAACTGCGGAGGCTGATACTGAAAAATTAAGTGTATCCGCCGATAATCGTTTTTCAGCTAATTCAAAAGAGAAACGGGTGCGTGTGGAGGCTTCAAAAAAGAGGTTTACAATCGTTTTACCGCGCAGAGTGGGCACTTTTGGAAAAGGCCTGCTTAACACTTCTTTGAAAGAAGTCGCTGTCTGAATAATATGATTTAACTCGTCTTTCTCAACCCCTTCTAATCCCAACAAGTGCTTACGTATCAGACTCATGATTATCAATCTTCAATTTTATAATTATCCCGATCTGTTTCGACTAACAGAACACAATCGTCATCATCAATTTCTTTCATTTTTAGCTGGACTTCTTCGCCGAGCGATGTAACGAGAGACTTCCCGACAAAATCCGGTTTTATTGGTAACTGGCGATGCCCTCGATCGATTAAAACGGCAAGCTGAATTGTTGTCGGACGCCCAAACGCCATCAGCGCTTCCAATGCCGCGCGTGTTGTTCGCCCGGTGTAAAGGACGTCATCGACAAGCACTACATTTTTTTTATCAATATCGAAGTTAATTTCTGTTTGTTGTAACTGTGGCTGGGAATGCAACTCGCGGAAGTCATCACGGTACATGGTAATATCCAAAATCCCCATAGGGAGTGCTGACTTTTCAATACGTTCAATTTCATGATTAATTCGTTCAGCCAGAAACACACCACGTGTACGGACACCAACCAGGACAACATCCTGAATGCCTTTATTTCTTTCAACAATTTCATAGGCAAGTCGACTGATTGTCCGCTTCAAACCGTTGGCGTCAATTAATCGAGCTTTTACTTTTACTGTCATAATGGAATCCTGTCCCGTTTTGCATTTCGGGATTACATGACTCTATTAGTTTTAATTTTTCATCAATTTGTCTATATATGAAAAAAGCCCTTGCCGGGCAAATTGTACGTTAATTAATCGTTCGCCTGCTCAATACAATGCAATTCACATCGGACGATAGACTTCCTTATCGTAAAATTTCCAAGATCAGAACGAGAGTTCGATCGTCTACAGTTTGGTAAAAATAAAAACTTTTCTTGAAATAGTCAAGGTAATTTTTAGCTTTTTCAACTGGTCAATTACAAGCCATTTAAGGCACCATTATTGTTAATTTATTTTTTTATGTGCAATAAAAAAAACTATTGACTTTATCTTTATATTTTTTATATTATATAACAGATAATGTTAGTGAATTCTATATGATTGCACTAGATAATCGTATTGATCGGGTCTCCATTAACATTTTCAATAAATAAGAATGAATAGTGTTTTATCTCATGTGTTTTATAGTAGTTAGTCGGTTTTAATTAGACAATTCGGGTCAAATTATTGTACCGCCTTTTCAATCTCCGTTAAACTCAACCGGTTTACTGTAGCAATTAGTATTGTAGAAAATTAAAACATATTTCGGGTAATATTTTTATTTTCTAATTTATACAATAAACCGCAATGGTTAACCATGATTGATTAATGAAAGGAATCGATATGGTACACACAGAAGAAGAACGGTTGGTAATTGAGAAAAAGATTGAGCGATTGAAGAAACGTATCAGCAGCTTGAATGATGCAATTTCATTGCAAGCCAACAAAATTGCTGATACCAATACGCTCATCGTCATCAGTCGGGATGAAAACATTTTGTTGAATCGCATCCAAAAAAAACGAGAAGCGATTGAACAATTGGATGGACTGAAACGCGAGTTGATTGAAACGCGGCAATAAACGTAATCGTGCTCAGTTTGATCATTGTATTTTCGGGTTCATATGTTTCAGTGTCGGGATGGTATTCTCTTACCTAAAAGCACTTCAACCGTAGAAATAGCTTCTTTTCCCGCATATATACCATGCAATCGGTGATCTTCGTCCAAACTATATTTTCAAACCTAATTCGCAATTGTTTTTTTACATTTGCGATTGTGTGATTTTGTCTTCCAGTAACTGGATAACATCTTCACGCGGGGATAAAATTTCCAACTCAATAGCATATAGTTGGTATTTGCCTGACCGATTGGAATGAAACAGAATTCGTTTGCCATCGGGAGAAAAACTGGGATAACCATCCTGTGCCGAATTATTGGTGAACTGGGTTAATTTGTCACCAAAAACACTTATTGTGTAAATCTCATAATTGCCATCATTTCGATCTGCAGAGAAAACAATTCGTTTTCCATCGCGTGAATAATGCGGTGATCCGCACTGACCGTCAAATTCGACGACTTGTTCGAATACTTTACCCAGCTTATCCATTCGAAATATTTGGAAATTCCCTGTTCGATTGGAAATAAAAACAATCCATTTGCCATCCGGAGATGATGCAGGTGCACTGTCATCTGATTCATTCTGGGTGATACGAATCAGCGTGCCCTTGCTTAAATCCTTCATATAAATATCACTCAATCGCTGCTCAAACGATACTTCGCGAGGATCATCCTTTTCTGATACCAAAAGTAATTCATCATTCTTGTTGGTAAATGCCGGATACCAGTCATCAACACCGGTTTCAACTATTCGCGAGGCAACTGTTCCGGCAATATCCATAAGGTAAATGTTTCTGTTCATGTCCACACGTTCTTTATGTTCTTTATCATCCCGTGTGGATGTGAATGCGATAACTTTCCCATTAGGAGCAAATACCGGCATTTCATCATGTGCCGGATTTGTGGTAATCTGTATTTGATGCTTCCCATCAGGATCCATTAAAAAAATATCCCAATTACCAGAACGATCCGATTGGAAGGCAATCCGTTCGCCATCATACGAATAGATGCCGTAGGCGTTATTATTATTTGAATTCGTCAATTGAATTATTTGATTTGGTTGTCCCAATCGCCTAGCAATTTCATGTGTAAATTCTTCAACTTCTTCGGTCTGAAGCATACGAAACCATTCTGCATAACCATCATGAGGGTGGCCGGTTCGAATCAACAAATCACCTTTCTCTACCCGGGCCAGGCTATAATTAGGATTGAGTTGTAATGCCGTATCTATTTGTGTAAGTGCAGTATTCAAACTATCCATTTCACGATAGATCAAACCAAGTTTCAAATGTGCTTCTGCATCTTTGGGATTTTCACGAATTTCCTGTTTTAACATCTGAATATTAAAATTAGATACATTTTGAGGAATGAGTTGTTCTTGTAAGCCTTTTTTACTACTGCCGCAACCTGCCAAAAATATCAGGATGACTAAATAGCTCAATTTTTTCATGTGCAACTCCGCAGCACGTCGAAATTCATGATGACGTTGCATTTTTTTATTTTTTTTCGTAATAATAAAAAAGCGATAGTCAAAACCTGACTATCGCTCCCTCCAAGAATTGTGAATATAATAAACATTTTTTTATTAATTGTCAAGACTTATTTCCGCGGGTTCATAATTTCTAATTCGCTATATTTCATTATTTTTTCAAACTATCAACTTCTACCTGAAATGATTGCCGCATTTCTTTTGCGAAATAATGGAAGGATGAATAGGTTGGCTCAAAGCAATACACTATTTCATAATTTCCAGGCCCTATTTTAGCCGTGGATTGATACTCATCGGAAACCGTTAAATTATCTTTCGCCAAGACACTATCAGGCCAGGAAAGCAACCTTCCTTCCCACAAATCACGGTGACTTCCGGATTGTTGAAATCGCTGATTCCAGATACGCGTGACCAATTCATGGTTATCGTTAAACACATCTGCAGTGACAAACGATGGTTCTGTAAGCGTATAGTCAACAAGTAGACGAAACGGATTTGTGACTGATTTTACGCCAAATGATGTGCAATCCGTACCCATCCAATAATACTGTGCGCCAGCCTTTTCAGCAATGAACACTTGCCCGAACCGACGGTAAATAGTAATTCCTCGGGGTTCAATAAATTCCTTATCGCCTTTCCCATATTTTCCAAATGACGTGAGATAATTCAGACGACGATCGAATTTATGAATGCAATGATTTTTTCGATCCGTTGCATAGACATTGCAATAATAGTCCACATCAACGTATTCAAGTTCCGTTGACTTTCCCAGGAACTCCTGACAATTCAACGCCGAAATAAACGTTCCATCGAGCGAAAATTTCTGAATGCGCGTCCGATCGAGATCGATTACAAGAATAAAATTATCGCGATAATACGTCCATTCTTCCATTTTATCGCGAACAATAATGGCTGATGGATTTTGGAATTTTCCATTTTCAGTTCCCAACTCGCCAAATTGATATTGGTATAGATTGTCGAGCGAATAAACGACAATTCGATGATTACCTGTGTCTGCAACATATAGATTGCCTTGTGAATCCAGTGCAACATCATTTGGAAAATTTAGCAGTTTGGTAGTTTTATCATTGTTGCCAATTTCGGTAATATACTCAAGCGTATTCCCTGGATTGAACAAACGTACGACACGATTATTGCCGGTATCAGCAACATACACATCGCCTATTCCATTTGCTGTGATCCCATTTGGCTTGTTTAAGCTTTCGTTACCTTTTATTCCCAGACCGTAAACACCCAATGTCGACATTGACGTGTTGTAAATTATATTATTTTGACCGGAATTTACTCCGTACACAACAACTTCGTCATCATCACCGGTTGTCGTTGTATCTTCCCAACATGCCAGACGAACGACAGCTAATCCCTGTGGATCACGAAATTTGACACGATTCTGCAACAGCAGGAACAAATGAAATTTAGTTGCCTTGCGAATACCGTAGGTATGTAAGTATGGTGGAAAAACAAGTGTTGTCGGATCTTCTGCATAAATTTTACTGCTGATTCCAATCCGAATCAGCATTAACAAAATAATCGACAGTCTTATGCGCCTATGTAGTTGAATCCGTTTCATGAAAGTAGGAAAAGATACGTTGTGCAAGAGATTCGGAGATACCATTCACGTGTCGAATCTCTTCAAGTGATACTGTCTTCAGTTTTTTAAGTGAGCCGAAATGTTTAATTAAAAGTTTTTTACGTGACCGCCCAATGCCTTCAATATCATCAAGTTCCGAATAGACCGCTTGTTTTCCGCGCAATGTACGGTGATATGTAATGGCAAACCGGTGCGATTCATCACGTATTTGCTGTAACAGCCGCAAGCCGGATGACGTTCGAGGAATATTTTGCGGATCAGAGCTGCCGGGCACAAAAACCTCATCCAGACGTTTGGCCAGCGCAATAATCGGCTGTCCCTGTAAATTGAGTTTCGTCAATATTTCCAATGCGGCGGACAATTGACCTTTGCCGCCGTCAACCATAATCAAATCAGGCATATTGCTTTTTTCAGCCAGTACTCGGCTATAGCGCCGTTCGATTGCTTCCCGCATCATAGCAAAATCATCGGGGGTTGATTTCGTTCGGATTTTAAATCGCCGATAATCATTTTTATACGCCTGTCCGTCAACAAACGTAACCACAGAAGCAGTCGCATTCGTACCTGAAATATTGGAAATATCAAACGCTTCAATTCGGCGAGGCGGTTTTGCCAAACGTAGATCACGTTGCAAGGCTTTAACCGAATGTGGTGTAAAATCGTGCGCTTTCATTTTTTGGAGTTGTAATTCCTGTAACAAGAGCCTTGCATTTTGCGTCGCCATGCTTACGAGTTGACTTCTTTCGCCTCGTTGGGGATTTAATAGCTGAACTCGTTTTCCCCCTTTTTCAGCCAGCCATTTTTCAATCCTTTCCTGATTATCAACTTTATGCGAAAGAAAGATATTTCCTGGAATAAAATCAGCCCGCAAATAATATTGCATCACAAAATTATAGAGAACAGATGAGTCAGTTTCATTCTCCACACCCGACAAATAGTAGTGTTGACGACCGATCACCCGACCGGTACGAATTTTCATCACCAGGCCACAGGCATCATCATCTTCGACAGCGATCGCCACCACATCCTGATCGATTGCATCAGGGGTGATCAATTTTTGTTTGTATTGGAAATCCCGAATAGCATTTATTTGGTCACGAATCCGTGCTGCGATTTCAAACGATTTATTTTCCGCCGCCTGCTCCATTTTCCGTTGCAATTCGTCCACGACAATTTTATCGCGCCCATTAATAAAATCAACAATATGTTTCACAATTTGTGCGTATTCTTCGGCATCGATCAGACCTTCACATGGCCCCAGGCATTTATGAATGTGATAATTAAGACAGACTTTATATTTGCCTTGCTGAATCGTTGATTCTGTCAGTGGCAGATTGCAGCTACGGATCGGGAATAATCGCTTTACAGTTTTCAGAAGTGAACGCATTGAACTCACATCTGTGTACGGGCCAAAATATTTTGAACCATCTTTGATTATTTTACGTGTTGGAAAAATTCTCGGAAACGGTTCGTTTGTAACACGGATGTATGGATAACTCTTGTCATCCTTGAGATTGACGTTGTAACGTGGTTTGTATTCTTTGATCAAATTCGCTTCAAGAATCAACGCTTCCATTTCCGAGTTAGTCACAATGGTTTCAAGATCGGCAATCTGAGTCACCAAACGCCTGACTTTCGGATGTTCATCACCTCGCGTCTGAAAATATGATCGCACACGTGGCCGGAGCCGTTTGGCTTTACCGACATAAATAACTTTTCCCTGCTTACTTTTAAAAAGGTAAACACCTGATTTGGTTGGGATATTATTTAATTTTTCTTCAAATGACATTTTCATGCTTAATAAACCATCGATATTTTGAAACTATAATACAAGAAATCAATTCGATATGCAAGAAAAATTTCGGTGTTCTGACTTAAATTATAATATGATAAATTGTTATGATGTTGTCATTTTACAACAACTCTATACAATCATGTAGTTTTTAAACAACATAATATTTTATAATTTTCAATACCTATGGCTAAGTTCTTATTTTAAGTCATAAATTTATTAACTTAATGCTGTTCCATTTTGGTATAATATTTGTATTAAAAAATGTAATTATTTTTCAGAATTACAGCAACAGCTTTTTTCAGGGGTGAGCAATGGATTTATTAAAAGTGTTTTTAATTATTCTACAAATCTGTTTCCTGTTTTTATTTTTTATTTCTTATATGATAAATGCTGATATCGCGCATCATGACGTAACAGAAATGCTATGTTACCAGGCTGATGGTAGCGATCCGACTCCGCCACCACCAACGCCTCCGCCGCCACCGCCAGCAGCATTTAATGTTTAGGTAGTATTGTTGTACCGGTTATGTTCGTCCCATAATATAACAACTCCTTCACAACAAAGGGCAAAAATTGCTCTATACCACCACCCAGTTATGTGAGACGCCTGTTTCACGTAAGTGAGCCGACATTCCCTCCGATGTCGGCTCCGGTTTTTTAGCCTGAATTATTCATCGATTTAATTCAAATCAAGCTTAACATTACTATTTTTATAAATCTAAACAATATGTATCTAAAAAACTTAGTTTTGTGATCGAATTTTGAAAGATCCGCCATTCAGGCTATCTGGAGCCCTTAATGAAATATAATGCCTGTCCGGTCTGTTTATAATTTTCATAAAGGAGAACAGACTGGGACTAATCCAGGTTAGAGCGATTTTAATACGAACAGACCATTTCTCAATCGCCTATCAAACGAACGTAACCGCATTCAATTTTGTTCGGTCACAGTTTAAATTGCAAAAAATAAAATCTTGACTTTTACGAAAAATATTATTATAATAGCACGCACTAAATGGTACACGTAGCTCAGCTGGTTAGAGCTCTGGATTGTGGTTCCAGCGGCCGGGGGTTCGAATCCCCTCGTGTACCCACCTGCTAAAGCATCTGTATTGCAGATGCTTTTTTTGTTTTAGCCGGATGAATCGTTAAAAAAAGGCGCGCATCTCCGCACGGGCGATATGAATCGTACCTGGTCGATCGGGTTCGATTCGACCTGAATAGGAGATACTCGCACGCATGTTTTTCGATACATTATAATTGAACTGAACCTGCCAGCGCCAATTTGTACCAAGTCGGTTCATTCCTGTTAGTTCAAACGGAATAATACGGTTTGTAGGTTCTGCCGTAATTTTTGTCCAATTTAGTTCTGCCTGAAGCCGTCCTTTTCCGCTAAATGAATAGCTTGTCAGCGGATTAATTGTCCATTCCAATGCTTTTGTCGCCGGGCTCGGTGCTGTATCTTTCTTAATAGCAGCATGTGTTCGAAGGCCAAGCTCCAATGCCTGTTTTGGGCGAAACGAAAGTTCGACATCAAATTCATTCCCACTAATAATTTTATCGGTGCGTGCAGTATACAAGTACGATCGAAATGATCGCAGCGCATCGACCTGCATTCCTAATTTCCCGGATATCTGTCGCGAAAACCGAACGGACTGTTCGTTGAATTCCGTTTCCTGTCCTCCTTCGAGGTACTCATAGTTAACCTGTTTCCGTGTATCAATCCGCAGGCGGACAGACATATCACTACGGTTTTGGAACAAATACATATCATGCCTTAATGATTGCTGTCCATAAATTGTGGTGCCCGGATGCTGAAATTTGGCAAGATCCAATCGATAGATCGACCAAACATCGCGTTCTTCAGTTTTTTCTTCAATTCTGATGTACGTGTCTGATGAAAGCGATGTCAGCATTTTTCCCCACGTACCAGAACTATTCTTACCGAAACGACTTCCCGGTGTAAAACGTATTCGCACACCAGTACGTAAATCAACTACCGGCGTAAAATCATCCGTTTGGCGAATTCGCAGTACGTAATCACCCAAATCGTAAGGTTCATATTCCTGGGTCGCTTCATTAAAACGGTATTCGCCCTCGCCTTCAGCCACTTTCAGATACACTCGTTCTTTTTGTGCGACCTGGGTATTGGAAATCTGATACTGCCAGTTTGTGGTCAGAACTTTATCGACGGGAGTCACATTCATCGTTATTTCGCCGAGATCGGTACGCTTGTTATCGCCCTGGTTTTGTTCAAACCGTTTCTCGCGATGAATATAGGATGTAGTAGCAGTAAATCGGTTTCCCCCTGTGTAACTCCATTCATATTTTTGGGTGATCGCCTGGGACAGCGCTTGAAAACCCAATTGTTCATAATTTTCATCATCACGGAGACTGAGCGCAACATGGGTGCGCATTTTTTGCACCGGAGTCATATCCAGGCCAGTAGTAAGTTCGTTATAGCGAAAGCCAACGTTCGAAGTATCCTGAAATGTTTCGTGTTTCTGCTCACTCGAATACGTTACATACGGCTTAATCCGTTTAAGTTGCTGACTTAATTCGCCGGACTGGCGCGTCCAGTCGCCGGTGCGGTTCGACAAACTGTTATCGCTGGTAATTTGTTCAATTTGGTACTGTATTTGTGGTAATTTTGTCGCTTTCAAATTGAGTCGGGCATCCCGGCGGTTGGATGAAAATGTGTTGCCTTTATCGATCGTACCAAATCCGCCACCCACCGCCAGAGTTGTTATCGGCTTGTACTCCATGTCAAACTCCCAAATCGATTCCTGTGGGTCAGTTACATCACCGCTATCCCATTTTCGACTTTTTTCAACTTCACCCGTTCGGTCGATCTGTCTGAACTGAGAGCGGACCTGGCGATAGCGTGATGCGATCTTAATTTCACCAAACGACGTGCCATTCCATGTGAGGCGCGTGGGCGACATATTGAAAGCAGTCACATAGGCCGATCCGGCGTTATTACCATCATCTTTATTCGAAAAGCTGTTCTGGTCAAATCTGCTGACAGCAAGCTCTTGTGAAAGAGCGATACCATTTGTCACATTTAATTTCAAGCCAATATCAGCCAGATCGTGCTCCTGAGCGGGAGTTAAATAGACCTCTGGCAGATAATTCCCGTTTCCATCGCCAACATATTTATAATTTCCAAAACCAATCGATTTATACGTTCCTTTTTCCGCTCCGACATAGGTAAATGAAATTTGGTATTCACCCAATTCACGGCCAACATAACGATAGAAAATTGTAACCAATGAATCGACCTTTTGATAGGTACCTTTTCCTTCTCCCACATATCGAATGCCGCTAACAAAAGAAGAATCCGAATTATCGCCAGCCGCTTCAAGCCGTTTACGATTTTCATCAGTAAGATTAAAGTCGAGCGGATTATCCCGATTGTCGGCTTCGCGGATCATGCGAATATCCAGCTTGATTCGATCATTCACAAACGCTGATGTGGCATGTGCCCCGTACAACGCACGTTGATATTTTAAATCCGAATACTGGAAATCCACGGTAATTCGTGAGTCGGAGGTAATCAATCGATGCCGTGTAAACGTGATTTCACCGGTGCTGTATTCAATCACATAATCATTGTTTTCGCCACGCGTCATAATTTCGCCATCAATCCAGACTTTTTCCGAGCCGGCGAGTACGATAATATCAATCTGACCGCGTTCCCCTTTCAACTGGTAAGGCCCCTGATTTCCTTCCAGCCCATTAAACTGATTGCTGGTATATTTTCCCCTGGATACGGCGCCGGAAATGGTGACAGAATGATCTTTAAAATCCGCTGTGCCCATCGCTCCCTTAAGCTTCCGATTATATTGACCGAACTCACTGCCTTCAAATGTCAAATAGTAGTCGCCCATGGTGGCATTGAAACGGTTACTCTTCACCTGTACATAAACTTTGTCGATTTCATTTAACGTTTGTGTATTGCCCTCCGGTTGGATCGGAGTGGTTTGATCGGTGAGCGCGGCTACGACCTCAACATTATCTGTAATATTTCCGGAAATATTCATCCGCAATCCGGATTCCACTTTCAGGCCCTGATTCGATCCCAACGACACACCACGAATGATGCTACCATTTTTACGTAATCTGCTCCGCCCAAAATTTTGATCGCGCCTGCTCTTTTCCGGCGGAAACATAACAATTCGAACCGCTGAATCGGCGCTGGTTTTCATTTGATGATGATAGTATTGTCGACGTAAACCAATTGGCAAGACATGATAAATGCATTTTAGGTCGGCTGACATACGAGCCGGATGAAGCAAGGTAATAATTCCATTGATATAATTGATCTCATAATCTGTTCCACGAACGAGCAGGCTATCACCAACTGTAAATCGCTCGCTGTCCCGGACGATGAAACTATCGGAAAGCATGTAGGTTTGATTAACAGGATTTATTTTCAGGATGGATGTTTTTTCGAACGGCCGGAACGGCCCCCATACTTTTTTGACCTGTGCATGTGCCGGCTGAAACAGTGAGCAACAGAGGCATAATACCCATATATATGTCGATTGGTGTCGAATCATGCAATAGCGATGTCCGGCATGTGTTTTATCCGAATTGGATAAGATGAAAGATTGTTGGACGGGATTTAAATAGTCTGTTCAAGCGATATTATGTACAAACTATCAGGAAATTATGAATTCTAACTCAAATTAATGAATCCCATCCGTTATTCGTCGATGGCATTAGACAGGTAGGCAAGTCCCAGTCCCTTCAGGCGGGCTTTATCGAGATTGCTAAATTCTTGGCGTTCCAAGTAGCGTTCAAATTCTATTGGCAAAGCATCCATCGAGGCTCCCATCAATTGGTTGCCATCCTGAACCTTTTGCCGAATAATTTTTTCCAGATGAAACACCTGCTGGAAGATGGAATCGATCTTCTGCCAGTCCAATGCGATTAACGTATCATGTTGAATATTGTTTAACTCCAAACTGACAAGAGATTGTTCCAATTCCGGGCCGGACAATTTTTCAAGCTCCCGATAAATTTCAAACGCGGATAAAGAATCACAATCCAGCGTGGGTAACTTAATCATGTTACGTGAAGCAATGGGGATGTAATCATGCGTCGATGCAGCGAGATCGACAAGCATGTAACCGGATGAATAACCCGCCTCGTTAAAACTGGTACGTTCGATCGAACCTGAGTACACGATATGATCATCAATATGAATGTGTTTATGATAATGGCCAAGCGCAATATAATTGAACACTTTACCAAGCTTTGCCTCCGGATTTGGGATAAGCTGCTCGTTGAATTCCCCCATCGAGTACGTGCGCGCGCCGGCCCAGGAGCCATGCGAGACCAGAACGTTGTATTTTACATCCGGATCGATTTCAATCGCATCAAACGCCTGTTCAAGTTCTTCTGATAATGAACAATGGGGAACACAATGTACATCGCAATCACCAATATGAAATTTCTCATACCGACTCCCATACGCCGCAAATACATTGGGAAATAATGAAATTGCCTCAAAAATTGATCCCGTAGCCTTTATTTTGGGAGTTGAATGGTTCCCGGAGATTAAAACAAACGGGATACCGGCATTGCTGATTTTTTGAATTCCTTCCAACGCAATCGCAAGTGCTCGATTTGTTGGTCGGGTCGTGTGAAATAAATCACCGGCGTGAACCACCAGCGCCGGGGCTGTTTCCAAAATCGCTGTAATTATGGTTTGCCATGCGTTGTAAAAATCTTTTTCCCGTTGATTGATTGCGGTTTCCGGGTCAATTCGCGTGTACTCGGAAAATCCGAGGTGAGTGTCGGAGAAGTGAATAATTTTCATACAACCTACAAAATTTCATTTAGCTGAAGCAGCCAGCGGTAACCAAACCTGGCCGCGGAAGCATTGGGCTTTAAATAGCGGGGATTATTTATCCATAACGGAAAATGAATTGTTATTTTTCGTTCCTTGCCAAACATCCGCCTGGAAAAGGCCAGGCTGATACCGGCATCGGAAAGAAATTTGGTATTATCGGTATTGTCGGGAATCCATGCCCCCTCACCGAACAGCAACACATCCAGATCAAGCCGGAGTTTGGAGATGAATCGATTTTTTTTAATGAATCCGATTCCAAAATTATGCCAGAGAAACTCGCTGCCGACTGCCAATATCCTGTCAGCAACCGGGAAAAGAGTCTGATCGGTTGCGCTATATCCGCGTAAATTACCTTCCCCGGGCAGATAATAGCCAAGCTTGGGCAATACACCGTAAACACTTCGCAATGGCTCATGGTTCCATCGGGTGACTCCATTTGCACCGGCAACACCGAATTTTTCCTGAACCGGCATGGCTTCATTCATTAAGTTATCACCGGCGAACAGGCGAACATTCAAATAACTTTTATTTTTTATCAGACGCACAGCAAGCTTACTTTCCAACGATAATTTCGCAAACGAGCTGGTTCCGATAATGGATTTATCAGCCCAGTCAAACTGGGAAGCTATCTGTAATTTGTGATTGGAAACATTAAAATCAGCATCATAATTCACATAGCACTTTACGACCGTTCCAGCATCCCAAAAACGCGTTCCTACAGACGAAATAACGTAACGATCATCAAATAATGAATAGGCGGTAATTCCCACACGCCATTGTCGTATTGGCGGGCGAAATAACTGGTATTTCTTTTCACGGTACAAATTTATATCCGCTTGCCGGCGCCCACCCATTTGGGCAATGTGCATATTGAGCCAAGCGTCGGGGAAAATGTTGTCGCACGATTCGGTTAGAGAAATTGAAGCATCCGGCAAACGTGAACGACTATTTAGCCACAATTGCCCGCGTACCAAATGAAAACGATTCAAATAGCCGCCGTTCCAGTGTACCCCCACTTTTCCACCGTCAATTTCGTTGTACCACAGCCGTGGCCACCAATTGATCAAATAGCGATCACGCGGTAGATAATAATAATTCGGATATTCGGGAAACAACGCCCATTTAAATGCCCACCCGTCACTGAAATTATTCAAATAATACTCATCCATCAAACGTTCATCCGGATCGACAATTGCCCGTACCGGTTTTGCTAATGAATAGAACGTCACTGTGCCTGTCTTCGATGAATCGCGCCATTGCTGTTCGTATTTTTCATCGGTACTTGTTTCAAGTCGGACAACAACAGATGCCATTACATCGCCATGTTGTGAAAGAGACATAACCGATTTCCACGAACCATCGTCCAGTTTTTGCGTTGTGAAATTTGTGACTGCATAATCCGATTTTGGCGTTCGGGTCAGCCATTGTTCGAAAAACGGATTCCAGTCATCACCTGTTACCTGGTTACACACCGTAACGAAACGACTTTTGTCCACATGCTTAAATTGCCACTGCTGATAGTATTGGCGCAAGATATCATAAAACAGTGAATCGCCGGCAGCCGCAGCAATCGCACGAAAAAACATACTTCCTTTTACATAGAAATTAACATTGTAGCCGGTGACATACGTATAGCTTTTCGATTCCAGTCCAAGGGGTAAATCAAAACTACTGTGAAGATAATAATAGAGGTAATTGAGTTGAATGTCTTTGTTTGTGATCGGCGTTAATTGACCAATCAAATCACCACGTAACGGTACCTGTCTGCTTAGGTTATCCGATATTTCATCTGCCAAAAACGTAACCAGGCCTTCATCGAGCCAGGCGTCGCGGTACTCATTGTTTGCCAACGCACCATAAAAATAGCTGTGAATAATCTCATGGCTAACGGTCACATCACGAAATGTACCCAACAACGCCACCATTGGGTATTCCATATTTTCCGATGCAATGCCTTGTACAACAAGCAGTGATGGATACGGAAATGAGCCGACTTTTTTCTCAAGCCAGGCGATTGTATGTACTGATTGTCTTATCCATCCATAACGCTCGGCTGAATCGAGGCTTGAATATAATGTGAGAAAATGAATTGGTATTGAATTTGACATTCGCTGCTGGTACATGAAATCGGGCGACGCAATCCAGAAAAAATCGTGAACATTTTCGGCATAAAAGGTAACAGTACGGGTTTTATTCTTTGGTTGAAAATTTTGTAAATCCGAACGCCGCTGCTGCACCAACTTTTTTATTTCATCGTTTGTCAATGAAGAATCAATATAAACGGCATCCCACCCCGGATCGCCGGCAACGACTGTTCCGGTCGCTCCCACAATATATTCAGCCGGCGTTGTTATGGTTACTTCAAAATCGCCGAACTCACCATAGAATTCGCCAAGACTGTGATATGGTGTTTGATCCCAACCATTTTCATCGTAAACGCATAGTTTGGGATACCATTGACTCATAACAAATTGGTTTTTCAGATAACCGCCACGTCCGGCTTTGCCATTATGCTGCCACACTGAAGTGCTGAAATCAAGGCTAATTTTCAATTGTTGTTGGGGGAGTAACGGTTTGGGCAGTTCCACTTTACCGATGGTTTTGTCCTCTCCGAATCCAATTGATAGATTCCGATATGGCGACTGACCAGCAAATGTTAATACTAAATTTTCAATTGAGATAGAACCGCGTTCTGATTCATCCTGTATAAGTTTATCGCCAATATTGCGTAACTCGCGGGCCATCACCGACGAGTCATTGTAGGCATTGGGGTAGAGGTGAAAATAGATTTGCCGGAGTGTATCAGGAGAGTTATTGCTGTATTCTATACTTGCATAACCATTTACTATTTTCAGGTGAGGATCGAGATAGACATGCATGTTATATTTGACATGTTGCTGCCAATACCCGCCAGAATTAGCGACCAGTGCATTTGGAAGAGGCAAAACCAAAATGATGTAAAAAAATGCATAGCGCAATTTTCACCTCATTTGACAGCAGTTATCAAGTCATTTATATAAATCGGGACAGCTCCTATTTCACTTACAACAACTCCGGCAGCATAATTGGCCAAAGTCGTCGCCTCCTTCATCGTGGCTCCGGCCACCAGTGCAACGGTTAAGGTACTGATAACAGTATCACCTGCACCGGATACATCATGTACTTTCTGTGCTTTAGTCGATTCGAACGTTATTTCACCGCCGGCCTCCAACAGGCACATGCCCTGCGAACCAAGTGTAATCAGTACATTTTCACACGTAAGCCGATCTTTCAGCAGTTGAATTGCCTCAGTAATATCCTGATCGAATGAAACACGGATACCTAACGCTTGTTCGGTTTCTTTACGGTTTGGCTTGAACAGCGTAACACCTTTATATTCAAAAAAATTATCAAATTTGGGATCAACAGTCACTACTTTTCCATGCTGATGGGCAAGTGTAATAATGGGATGGATTGATTCGGGAATTAATAGTCCTTTATTATAATCCTGGAAAATAATCGCGTCGAAATCATCAATCCCCTCGGTCAGAATTGCTATTAATCGTTCACGGATATCTTTGGTAATCGGCGATTTGGTTTCCCGATCCGCACGGACCACATGCTGATTGTGGGCAATAATACGCGTCTTGACGGCGGTTAGTCTGTCCGGGTCAACAATAATGCCATCAGTCGGGCAATTCATATTCTGGAACAAATGTATCAATTGATGCCCGGCCTGATCATCACCGACAACCCCAAACGGAACTGGAATTGCACCTAATGATGATAGATTATTAACAACATTGGCAGCGCCGCCCAAGTGTGTCGCTTCCGAATCAATATCAACAACCGGCACCGGCGCTTCCGGTGAAATTCGTGTAACTTTGCCCCAAAAATATCGATCCAGCATTAAATCGCCAACAACAGCGATTTTACGACCTTCAAATTCATCAAATAGTTCTTTCTTTCTCGCATCTGTAAATGTCACCATGGAACAGCAATCCTTTCAACTTTGTTATCCATTTGTCGAAGCCTTATTTTAATTCAATAAGCTCGACATTATCCGTCTCAACATCCCAAATCGCAATTGTGGATTTCCCATACACCCATCCGCAACTCTCACCCGGATTAATAATCAACGGGCGACCTTTCCGGATATCAACCTTGTGCAGATGGCCATATATAATGACATCGAATTGATCTCCTGCCTGAAATTCATCTAGTAAGACAGGATCGTGGAGAATTAATACTTTTTTATTATTGACAATTATTTTATGCGGTGGATCAAAAATCTGTCCCTGGAATACATTTTTTAAACCGAATAATTCACCATCATTATTTCCAAATGTTATGATGAGCGGACATTCCAATTTTTTAAGAATTCGTGCCGTAAACGGAGCAACTAAATCCCCGGCATGGATAACCAAATCCACACCGCGCTGTGTAAATACATCCACGGCTTTTTGTAGTGCTGTCATGTTATCATGACTATCCGAAATAATACCGACTGTCTTTATATTATCCATAAAATCAACTCCTTTACTATATCATCGCCATGATAATCGGAGTTATAAAGGTGGATTTAAAGCATATTCATGTTGTCGCTACAATATCAATTTCGAATCCGGAATTTAATTTTAAAACGTGATCCCCGATATCCCATCGGACAATCATGCCTTGGCAGGTTCAAATCGCTATGTAAAGCATTCCATATTATAAGTAGGGAAAAGAACGATTTCTTCAGCATACTAAGTCAATATAAAAATTAACAAAGTTAATATCAAGTAATTTTTTGCGTAAATGAATCACTTTTACATAAAATTACATACCAAGAACACATTTTCCACACTATCATCGTTATTAATATTGAAAATGCTTAATTTGCTCACCTTCTTTATCAACTCGCATCAATGACTCGATTCCTATTTGTAAATGTAAATCAGCGTATTTTTGTGTAACAACCCGGTCCAGTGCCTGGGTCTTAATGCCTTCCGGCGTCATCGGCATATCCGAAACAAGTAAGAGCGCTCCCCTGGATATGCTGTTATTATGTCCGACGATAAAAATGGTCGCGGTTTCCATATCAATACCGATCACCCGGATTCGCTGCAAGTACTCATGAAATTCCTTGTCATGCTCCCAAACGCGCCGATTGGTTGTATAAACTACGCCGGTACGATATTCCTGATGATGTTCGACCAAAATATTGGAGACAAACTTATGCAATTTAAATGAAGGCAACGCTGGTACTTCCGGTGGAAAATAATCATTGCTGGTGCCTTCCCCACGAATGGCAGCAATTGGCAAAATGAAATAGCCAATATCCGTGACGCGTTTCAAGCCGCCGCATTTCCCCAAAAACAACACTGCTTCCACGTCAACTGCAGTCAATAAATCCATAATTGTGGCGGCATTGGCGCTTCCCATTCGATAGTTAATAATGGTGATGCCATCCTGGTTGGTAGCTGTTGTCATCGGCCCGCCAAGTCCACGAATCGGGACATCAAATTGGCGTGCAAAATTATCGACATAATTCTGAAAATTAGTTAAAAGTACCCATTTTCCGAACTCTTCAATCGGTGTTTGCGTATATCTCGGTAACCAATCACGAACTAGTGCTTCCTTCGTCGTATGATTTGTACTCATGTACTCCTCAAATTTTCGAACAATATACATGTTTCTATCCTTAGATGCAATGTAAAATTCCTGTAAAATTCAAAGAACACCAACCAGGATTCAGTTTTATACTTAAAATATTGCTATCAATAGGAGGATGAGCCATTCCAATTGCTGCTCCGTTTTGCATCACGACGAAAATAAAGTTTATTCAAATGCCCTACAACTGCTATAAAATTCCGCTTCCATATTCTGCTTGCATTACCTCAAAAATATGTTTAACTTGATTAAAAAGGTATTCCAAATTCAGTTAACCATGTGAACGTATGGAGGTGCTCATGTTACACGAAATTGCTGAATTACAAATGAATTACCTCATTCAGCTTCTCAAAGATGAACACAAAACACGTAATGTATTTGGTGTTTTGAATGAATATTTGACAACTCATAATTGCACCTTCCGTAACGCGGTGATGCCCACATTTTCCAAGCCATATTTTATTACACCGAAACAGGCAACCACCATGCAGCAGATTGTAACGGTGATGAGCCAGGTGTTGAACAAATTTATTCTGTTGTATCTTTCCGACAAAAACTTGCAACGTATTCTCCACTTTTCACAGGAAGAACACTACCTGTTTAGCATCGATCCCGGATATAGTACGCCGCTTGTAATTTCGCGAATGGATGCGTTCATGAATGGTTATGACATTAAATTTTTGGAATTCAACTGCGATTCACCTGCCGGAACAGGTTATGCGGATGTCATGGAAGATGGCTTTTTAAAATTTCTCGATGCGTTTCCGGTTCATGATAAATGGCGATTCCGGTGTTTTAACCGCCAGGAAAAACTTCTAGGTAGTTTATTACATTGCTATCAGGAATTTTGCCGCGATAGTACAGCTGCTGCATCACCGACAATCGCCATTGTTGATTGGGAAGATGTCGCTACGCTTTCAGAATTTAATATTCTAAAAAATTATTTTGAAGACCGCGGCTACCCTACCATTATAACAAGCCCACAAAAATTAGCCATTAAAAACGACCGACTCATGGCGAATGATACTCCGATTGATATCGTGTACCGACGGGTTATTACCGGTGAGCTTATACAACGCACGAATGAAGTTGCTGATTTTATTGAGGCCGCAAAACGCAAACTGGTATGCATCGCAAATCCATTTCGTTCCTACATCGTTGGTAACAAGAAAATATTGGCATTACTCATTGATCCACGGTTCCAGCATATTTATACACGGGAAGAGCTCAACATAATAAATCAGTGTATTCCCTGGACACAGATTCTGAGCGATCGGAAAGTAACATTCAATCAGTTCAATGTTGATTTACGAACGTTTATCGCTGATAACAAAGACCGCCTGGTATTAAAGCCGGCATCATCGTACGGTGGCAAGGATGTGTATATTGGCAACGAAACCGATGATACAACCTGGCAGCGAATTCTGAGAGAAAATATTGATTCAGAACGATGGGTCGTTCAGGAATTTGTGCCGATACCTGAAGATATTTTCCCGGAAATTTCAGCGGAACGAATTCATATGAAATTAAAAAAAGTAAACGTAAATCCATTTGCACTTCTGGGGAAATACGCCGGCGCCATCACCCGAATTTCAGATAACTCGGTTATTAATGTCAGCGCTGGTGGTGGACTTATTCCGACAATTACCGCGGCTAAAAAATAAAAGATTGGCTTACACCTGCTCCTCGCATTCGGTTCAAGAAATCTCGTGCTATGACGATAGTGAACATATGAGTTATACCTGTTGAAAGTTCATGGAAAAATTGGACAACTCGACTACTATCTGTCACTATTGAGGAGTGGACCATATGTCTCGTATTTTGGTAATTGATGATATCGATGAAGCGCGCAATACGGTGTGCAAAATATTAACACGTAACGGCTTTGATGTGGTCGAGGCCTATAACGGAAAAGAAGCGATTAAGTTGGTCAAGAATAATATGCCCGATTTAGTCATTACAGATATTCTAATGCCGGAAATGGAGGGCCTGGAGACAATTCAGGAATTGATGAAATTGAATCGGAAACTCCCGATCGTGGCGATTACAGGATCGACTGATTCACCGTATCTCCAGGTTGCGTTAAAACTGGGAGCTACAAAGGGATTGTACAAACCATTCAATCAGGCGGATTTGCTCTCCGCTGTGAATAGTGCATTAAATAGTGTGAATGAAATTTCAAATTAATCACCAAAATATGCCGGTTGATTTTCATCCCATAATGCATTCAGCTTCCCGTTAAACTTTTTTTCATCGATATAAAACTTCACTTTTTGATATGCATCTTCTTCTTTATCCTTGTATTCTTTCGAATCAAAATAGGATTTCAATTTATTGCCGACAGGGTAAACCTGCTCATCTGTAAACCAGGGCCAATATTGAGCAGAGTTTGCCTCCACCAGACATCCCCACTCAATTCCCCATGCCGCTTTATTTAAACGAATCTGCCGCAAATCACGCTGAATCGCCCGAAAGTGACCTTCGGATTCCGGATTGAAGTATTTAAATGCACGTCCATAGAAAAATGCATTATGATAATGCTCGGGAACATTTAACAACCCATCCGCTTTAAGGCGCAGCGCCATATTATGAAAAATATCCAACACTTTCCGGCCAATTCGAAGTCCGGGATACTTCTGCCCCGGCAATGGCGGACGATGCGACGAAAATTCAGCAGTCGGGTCCTGCAACATAAGCCAATCTATTATAATGAGCGAGTACGCCTGGCCGGCTATTTTCGATGTAAATACCGGGTTTGCAACATAATTCGTCTTGCGCAGGTATGCTTCACACAATAAATGATCGGCGTCTTGTTTTTCGTAATATGCTCTGAATTTATGACGAAACGGATCGTTTGTATCTGTGGACATGATTAAATTTTGGAAGCCACGCTTATTGAGGTCTCTGAAAATCCCGTACTGTTCAAGCGCCGTTCGCATGCCTTCTTCGGAATAGAAATCGAGAAACAGATGTGGCCGCGCCTTTTTGGAAAGATCGCCAAGGATGTCGTCATCAGAAAGCCATTTGTCCGAGGTTGGTTCATGCTGCAACACAAAATTAGTCAACTTGTTATAGACGCGTCGGTATTTTTTCGATGAATACATATTAAACATAAAAACACATTCCATGTTTTCGTATAGTGATTGTTGATTTGGAAATAAATTTGAATCGATGAACCATTACTGACGTTTTTGGATAAGCACTTCGCAATATCATAGCCACATGCTTTCTTACGTTACAACGGTTGATCTTTCTCAAACGCTGATTTTGCTACAATCCGACTTAGCAGCAACAGGCCAATTAAATTTGGTAACGCCATAACTCCATTAAATGTATCACCAATGTTCCATACAATATCCAAATACTTCCCGGTCATCATTGCTCCGCCAAATAAAAGCGCAATAAAAACAATCCGAAACAAAGTATGCGATTTTACCCCCCAAATGTAACCGATACATTGTTCACCGTAGTATGCCCAGCCCAGCAAGGTTGTGTACCCAAATAGCATTGAGCCAATCGCAATAATAAGTCCCCCAAATGGAAGCACAGAATTGAATGCAGCTACGCTCAATGCCGTGGATGATAAGCCACCGGCTGCCAGATTGTAACCAAGCTGTGACGCAGCCTCATGCACCTGTGGCGGCAACATGGCAATTTTATCAGCAGCAAATGCAGTTCCGTCCGCGATGAGCGCTACACCCGCTGCCGGTGTTAATTTCCAGACACCTGTCACCATAATTGTTAACGTTGTAATGGTGTTTACAAGAATCGTATCAATGAATACGCCAGTCATGCCCAACAGTCCGTTAAACCTGGGATCAGGTGATTTGGCAGCGCTTTGGGCAATCGCCGCAGAACCGAGACCGGCTTCGTTGGAGAGTACACCACGCCGCACTCCCATGCTGATTGCCTTTTGCACTGATGTGCCAATAAGCGCGCCACCGGCTGCTTTCAGGGAAAATGCAGAAGTAACAACGATACGAATAGCATCATCCAGTTCGGTAAATTTAATCAGCAGAATGACCAATGCGCCGGCAATGTAAAAAATAATCATCGACGGCACCAGTCTTTCAGCAACGGCGCCGATGCGTTTAATTCCCCCAAGGATAACAATCCCTACCAAACCAGTAATTACCAATGCGCTGACAATCGTGGGAACGCCAAACTGAGCTTTCATCGCCAGTGCCATGGAATTGGACTGAATCATATTTCCTGTGCCGAGCAATGCGGTAATTCCGCCGCAGATTGCAAACGTCATTCCCATGATTTTTGCCAGCGACTGATTCTTTATGCCATAGCGACAATAATACATCGGGCCACCCGCCATGGAGCCATCTTCCGCAACTTTTCTGAACTTCACACCAAGATAGCATTCAGCATATTTTGTTGCCATGCCGAAAAAGCCGGAAATCCACATCCAGAATGGCGCGCCCGGGCCGCCGGTGGCAATTGCTGCCGCAACACCGGCAATATTCCCATTTCCGACAGTAGCCGCCAATGCAGTCATAAGCGCGGCAAACGGCGAAATATCGCCCTCGGTATTTTTCAGTTTTTCACTGCGGGAGCCGCCCTGAAATAGATATTTGATTGAAAGAACAAATTTTCGAACCTGGATAAATCGCGTCATCATGGTGAGCAGAATGCCGGTTCCTACAAGTAAGACAATCATCCAGTTATGCCACATCAAACTCACAACCGTACTTGAAAGCTTCAGCAATCCGTCCAGAAAAGCCGTCATTTAATATTCCTCCCCAGTCATTTCCCGTTCAAACAGTAATTGAAATAATATAATTATCAAATGCTAATAATTCAACGTCTTTTATCAAAATTGTCATTCTTTGTCGCAGTTTGGGTATCTTGATCGTTCATCAAGATATTTAAAATTTTCAAAATTGCTCACGCTTGTAATATCACATCCCGGTGCCAAATCAAAAAACAGAATTTCTTTTATAAGACCTGTGTATGTAGAAATGCTTATATTTTAGCCTTTCATCGATAACTTTTGACATTTTCTTCCACTCGAATTTTTGGAATAAACAAAGTAGCGATAGCATCGCCTGAAGCGCTACTATCGCTCTGCTATGCTTCTCCGATTCAAATTTACTTTTTGAGTGGAATCCGTAACAAATACTTGTGCGATGTCATATAAAGATAGGAATCATCATTTCCCAACGTACAATTAGCCGTTGCCAAATCCGTTTCCAACACCCCGATGTGATCGCCGTTCGGGGCAAACACATGCACGCCACACGGTCCGGTTGCAAAAAGATACCCGTTCGGATGCATATCCATGCCATCGGGCAATCCTGGTTTATCCCTATTTTTCCAGCCTTCAAAATCGTAGAATACACGCCCGTTGGAAATGACGCCATCATCAGCCAAATCGTAGGCCATAATTCGCGGATCGCTGCCATCGGATACGGCGACATATAGCGTTTTTTCATCCGGTGACAACTCAACGCCATTGGGGAAGGTCAGTTCATCGGTTAACAGCGTTAATTCACCGTTCGTTTTCAGACAATAGACGCCATTAAACGCCAGCTCTTTGGCAGGGTTATTATTCTGCACTTGCAAACCATACGGGGGATCAGTGAAAATCAAGTCACCATTTTTGCGATAGATGAGATCGTTGGGGCTATTCAGTCGTTTGCCCTGATAACGATCCACCAAAATCGTTTTGGTAAAATCTTTCGTATTGAGACGACAAATTGCACGATTCCAATGATCGCACATCACGAGCTGTCCGGCTGCGTCCAGCATTAATCCATTACAACCTTCACCCTGGCCATCCTGAACTGACCATACAGCACCCGCAGGACGCAGATAAACGCTCAAGCCTTCGCCTTCTTTCCATTTGTAATTAGTATTTTTTGGAATATCATTGAACAGCACAAAATCGCCATCAGGCACCCAAACCGGGCCTTCACTCCAACTAAATCCATCAGCCAGTTGTTCGATCACCGCCCCCGGTGCAATAATATCATCCAGCCGCGCATCGAGTCGATTGACACTACCGGTTGGTGGATTGGCGGGCTGTTGCTGGCATGAAAGTGTAATACAG
Source organism: Candidatus Zhuqueibacterota bacterium (assembly GCA_016931935.1). Classification (GTDB taxonomy): domain Bacteria; phylum Zhuqueibacterota; class Zhuqueibacteria; order Thermofontimicrobiales; family Thiofontviventaceae; genus Thiofontivivens. The sequence continues at coordinate 48,104 of JAFGDW010000186.1, forward strand.
ACTGATAATAGTATCAAAAATATTTTAATTGAGTTAACCATATTTCACTCCAAGCGAATTATTGATAAACAGTAATCACTTTAGATTTCAAAAGTCAAACAAAACCAAAGCAGGGCGTGTCTAACGTTTTCGTCTCCCGTTTGACGTTTCACATACGGCCTGCCACGCTATGCGAATTTTAGTAATATCTTTAAATAGTCTTCCGGCGATTGCTCCAGCAACATGAAAGCTTGTTGTGCCTCGCTACCCGGCATAATTGCCGAAATCAGCGCATCGGGACGCAAATGTCCTTGTGTCAGATGCTGGATTGTCTCAGCAAATTCCCCATGCGTTACACGAGACGTGCGTAATGTCGCTTCTTTGAAAATAAGTTCTTTCATCACCAGCGGCGCCGGTTGTTCTGCCAAACCAAGTACGCACACCGTACCGGCCGGCCGCAAACTCTGAATGCACTGACGAATCGGATGCAGGGCGCCGGGGATATCGACCGCATGTCCAATTGCCTCAAACGCCACATCGACACCGCGACCGTTGGTCAATTCCATGATCGTTTCAACCGGAGACTGCCTGGTTGCGTTAATTGGGATCACATCCGCCCATGTACGCTCGGCAATATGCAGCCGATTTTCCAGCAGATCGACCATAAATACCGGCTGGTCAGTTTTCGTCCGCACTGCTTGCAAAATGCATTGACCGACTTTTCCGGTACCAAAAATGGCAACCGTGTCGCCCGCTTTTAATCCCGCGCGATTGCAGGCATGAAAACCGATAGAAAGCACTTCGATCAATGCTGCGTGAGTGTCGGGGATGGAGTCATCCACCTTAAATAGCATGAAATCCCGCGCGGCGACATATTCAGCAAATCCACCATCTGTATCGATGCCCAGCAATTTCAAGCTACGGCACGCCGGGAAATGACCAAGCTTACACGCCGGACATTCACCACACCAGAAAATCGGATCAACCGCAACCCGATCACCCATATTGTAACCTTTCACCGATGCCCCGATTTCTACAATTTGACCGGCAAACTCATGTCCCGGAATAAAAGGAACATGCGTGCGGCCGTCAAACTCGCCATGAAACACATGCTGATCCGATCCGCAAATGCTGGCATAGGAAATTTTTACCAACACGTCATCGGATGATATTATTGGCGTTGGAACTTCAGTCCAGATAAATTTTCCATATTCTGATAATACTGCAGCTTTCATTTATGAATACACTCCTTATAATTTATACACGAATAATTTGGTCAGCCTTCGCCATCACCTGGACTGTTTGATCCATTGTCCCGATTTCTCCAATAAGTAGCTTATCTCTCAAATTAAGGTGATCCAGACAGGTTCCGCAAGTGTCAATCCGCGCACCTTTTTCCTGTAAAGTACGAATGCTCTCAATAACTTTACTGCCTTCGGTTGTTAACAGTACACCACCATTAACGCAACCGACAACATCGACGTTCGTATCGGATGCCGCTAGTTTTTCCAGAAAAATCTTCAACAACTTACGTCCCAGTTCAGGATTCCCGGAACCCATTTGATCAGAATTCAGATAAAGCAGTGTCATAATCTGGTCCTATAGTGATTACATGTTAGTATTTTCAAACTACCATTATTTTAAAGTGGAATAACTTGAAATTATTAAACTTTTTAAATATAACGTCATCGCCGGAAAATGTCAAGCAAATTCGGTTTGCAACTTGAAACCTTTATTAATTTAGCACTAAAAATAAACTTTCTGTTGTCATATGTGTTAAAGAGTTAGTTTTGCATCTTATCCAACGCATATCATGTTTCGAGTACTACCGAAAAATTAATTGACTATTTATTAATAATTAACGGAGCCATGTTATGATAAATCGACGTGAATTTGTCAAGGTTGGGGCACTATCTTCGGCAGGATTAATGCTTGGTTGCTCGTTGCGACCCGTGTTCGACATTCTCATCAAAAATGGAACGCTGGCTGATGGTACCAAGACCGAGCTCTATCAAGCGGATATTGGCATTAGCGGTTCAAAAATTATCACCATCGGCGATTTGAAACATGCTTCAGCTACACATGTAATCGATGCAACAGGTTTGATCGTCGCCCCGGGTTTTATTGATATTCACACACATACGGATGTGGAATTGCTGGTGAATCCGCTGGCGGAAAGCAAAATCCATCAGGGTGTAACAACTGAAATCGGGGGAAATTGTGGCTCGTCTTATTTTCCATTGAACGACGCTGATTTTGCTGAGGGGGACCGCTTGATGAATGAGCGCTACGGTCGCACGCTAACCTGGCATACAACAAATGAATTTCTGGATACGCTGGCGCAATCAAAGCCATCAATTAATTTTGCTACGTTTGTGGGACATGGACAAATTCGCAGTTTTGTTGTGGGAAGAAACGATGTGGCACCAACTCCCGATCAACTTAAACAGATGCAATATCAACTGGAACATGCGCTGGAACAGGGTTGCGTGGGCATGTCCACCGGGCTTGAATATGCTCCGGGCAGCTATGCCAAAACGGATGAGCTAATTGCATTATGCGAAGTCGTCGCCAGGCATAACAAAGTCTACGCAACACATATGCGCAATGAAGACGATACAGTTGAAGAAGCCATTGAGGAAGCATTGCGTATCAGTCGGGAATCCGGAGTGGCGTTACAGATATCCCATTTAAAAGCGTGCAATCGCGCCAACTGGCATAAAACCGAGCGATTTCTCGAAACGCTAGCCAAAGAATCGCAAGCTGGTCTGCCGGTTCATGCCGACCGTTATCCATATGTCGCTTACAGTACCGGACTCGGTGTTTTCCTGCCATTATGGGCGCGACAGGGCAATACGGATGATATTGTTCGCCGACTTGAAAGTAAAACTGACCGGGATAAAATGAAAGCTTATACCGAAAGCCGTGGAAACCGGATTGGCGGATGGGATCGCGTGCAAATCAGTTCCTGCATGACTGACGCGAATAAAAAATGGGAAGGCATGTCGATTGATGCGTGCAGCGAAAAAACACGGTTGGAACCATTTGAATTTATTCGGCAACTTCTGATTGAGGAACGGACAGAAGTTAACATCGTTGGCTTTGCCATGGATGAAAACAATCTGCATCGCATTTTACAATTCCCATTAACCATGATCGGCTCTGATGGCAATGCAATTTCCCCAACGGGCAAATTGGGAGAAGGTAAACCGCATCCACGTTTTTATGGCACCTTCCCACGCATATTGGGATGCTATTGCCGTGAGGAAAAATTATTTGATTGGCCGACTGCCGTCAAAAAAATGACATCAATGCCAGCCGACAAATTACAACTGAACCAACGCGGACATCTGCAAAAAGACTATTTTGCTGACGTTACGATTTTCAATCCACAGACCGTGATTGACAACGCCACATTTGTAGACCCTCATCAGTTTGCCAGCGGGATAGAATATGTCATTGTAAACGGAACCGTAACAATTACAGATGGAAAACACACTGGCAAACAGGCGGGAACAGTCATTAGAGAAATTTAGGTTTTAAGCCGATGGGGCTAAATTCAAAAACTGTTCGTATTACACAAAAACATACGTCCGCTATCTGTAGTGTAAATCTGATAAAAACAGACGTACTTCACCTGATAGACATAAAAAATAACATACCGAATTGCATCGGCAGTTATTTATGTGTTATAATTGTGCGGGTTTTCAAAAGAAATGAATGAATATTCAGGTAATATTGATGGAAATTTTAATTAAGCTATTTTGCGAGTTAAATTACCAAGCATGTGTTGACTGGTGAATATTCCTTACCCTTAATTATCGGTTTTGAACCAAAAGTCGCTCACCATCCTCAAACAAAACATTGATCTTCTGGTCATCAACCACATCTTTGACAATACCGAGTCCGAAGGTTTTATGATTGATCGCCTCATCAACTTCATAGGTACTACTCATTTTGTAGTTGATCGCGGAATCAATATCAGCGGCTTCAAGTAGTTTTGCTGTTTTGGTTCGTCGGGTTTTCATGGAACTACCTTTTGTTGGTTTGCTTACCGTTTTTTGTTTCCGAATCACCGGTACAGCGCTGGTTCCGGCGCGGAATTTATGATAGCTCATACAGATTTTGCACATTACCTTATCAATTTGTGCACCCTGCATGGCAGTAATTAAATGAATGGTTTCATTTTTACATTTGCCGCAGTACGCTTCAATTTCCTGCCCTATCGCTTTCGTAACCATCGAGTCTCCTTCTTTGGAATCCGTCATCATGAGTTGTACATTAGTTAAATATACTATTTTTTGCCCCAAAAAGCAACTCATTAAATTTATATTTTTTTTTGTCAAAATCAAGTAAATACACTTTAATTTGCCAAAACCCTGATTAAAATTTATTAGCAATTGGAAACTTCCATTTTTATCATAGAGTTAAACACTTTTAAGAAGGGATTTTTTTCTTGGATATTAGAAAAAAAAATGATATATTGGTTGACATTGGTGTTACCATATGTCGCTATTTCAACTGAGACAAGAATTTAGTATCCTTTCAATATGGGATGGATATATTGATTTCGACATGCTCAGCCAACGGTATGTGCCGTACACTGAGCTTGCCGTCTCGCAGCGGCGTGAACGGTATCGAAGGGTACAATCACAATCATAAATTGAATGGATACAGAATTTAGTAACTGAGAAATTATTTTCTGACATTTTTTGGCAGAAAATGTTAAAACATATTTTAGACAGGATTTCACGGATTCACAGG
>JAFGDW010000187.1 GCA_016931935.1 Candidatus Zhuqueibacterota bacterium
AATCCTGTGAATCCGTAAAATCCTGTCTAAAATATGTTTTAACATTTTCTGCCAAAAAATGTCAGAAAATAATTTCTCAGTTACTAAGGTGTCCCATTATATTTTTGTAGCAACATGGAATAAAAATGTGCGTTTTCTTCTTTGCCCCGCTTTTTAAATCCATTTGCCAGAATTGTACATTTCCGTTCAAGCACATTGAAAGCGGCCAGTCTGTCATCTTCATTCAATCCAGTTGCTTCCAAAAGATGCGCAATCGCCGTTACCCGAAACCGGTCCATTCCCCAAAACCGATGGGATAATTGATCGTCGTGGCCATCCCGTTTAACAATCAGTGGCGTATCGATATAATCCACCACATATTTCGCGCTGATGCGCAGCCACATGTCATAATCTTCACAAACTGTCAGTTGTTCATCAAACAAACCGACATCATCAAATACCTGTTTATGGATGATGACAGTTGAAGCGCTAATAAAACATTTCTTCAAGCAATGCTGAAAAATGTGTCCGCCATATTTTTGATGAACCTTACCTGGATTTACCCGCCGATCGTTACGCATCCAGATTTCATTGGTATAGCAAATTTGTGATTCAGGATGCATTGCGAAGTAGTCCATTTGTAATTGCAGCTTATGCGGCTGCCAAATATCATCGGAATCGAGAAATGCAATGAATTCTCCCTGTGCCAGCCGAATGCCACAATTACGGGCGGCGCTTATACCCTGGTTTTCCTGAAATACATATTGCACCTTATCGTCAAAATCGTTGACAATTGCGCGCGTGTTATCGGTCGATCCGTCATCCACAACAATCAGTTCAAAATTTTGGTTCGTTTGGGAAAGAACAGAATTGACGGCATCACAAATGAACTGTTGACGATTGTATGTTGTGATTATAATGGTACATTTTGGCATTGTTTTAAATTTTTTTCAGTACAAAGGTTCTGCTTAAATCAGTGATATTATGGTATTCATTTTAAATGGAAAATTCTGAAATTTTAGGGATTTCCAAATTATTTCAGATTACCAAATACCAATTAACGTATTAAAATTCAACCTAATAATCAAGCAGAAACAATTGTATTTTCGATCACTGTACGACATGACGGCGCTTACGAAACCGTTCAATCATTTCGCTGATTTTGCTACCTCCACGAATAAGTAATGCTGCCACGAGTAATAAACACATCCATAATGATAATAATGCCGCCAACGGCTTTATTGTCCAGAACAAAGACACTATTTCCCGAACGCTTTCCCAAAATCCGTTGGCGCCAAGCACATCGCTTAATTCGTACGCATCTTTGAGTAGCGATGCCACCCCCAAAAAGGCAAACGCCACACCAAAACCGATCGCATAACGTTGCAACCGTTCACCATTCTGCTGAATCACCAAATTATTGTAATGAGAGATGAAGAAATTCAATTCCTGAATATTTTTCTCCACATGTTCTTCAATTTGCTCCATCCCCAACACCTGATTTAATTTCTTGAATTTATCAACCGCATAACTTGCCCGATAAGTGGACGGCACCACCAGCACACTGCGGATAGACACGAGAATGTTATACAATCGGGCGACTCGCCGTGATAGTTGCCGAACATCTTTAATCTCCCGGCGTGATATGCCGTGTGTGGTCAATGCATGGGTATAACGCGAGACTTTATTCATTTCGCGATTCGTATATGCCTCAACCATTTGCAATTCATTGCGCAAGGCGAGAATGTGTTCGAATCCCCGGATAATACATTTCCAGTAATCATTATAACGGACTCCATGTTTGGTTTTACCGCCACGGAACGGTAAATAAATCGACTGGTCCGATTGTGGACAAAAAATTACGGCTCGTTCCGGTCCGATCAGGCTAAGCTCGTCACGATAGTAAGACAAATTATCGTCGTGAACCCGTTGCATCAGGCTGTCACGATATTCGGGATAGTGAATGGTGTTCGACGCCCGATCGCTGAACAGTGTACCATCCCACATGGAACGAATGCTTTGGATTGCCAGCTTATCTTTCATAATATCATCAGTGGTAATTCGCTGCCTTGCGCCATTCAATTTTCTCCCCATTTCCCGAAAGAAAATAATAGTATATTTATCACGAATCGGCGTCTTTTCTTCGTCCATCGGCATGGTAAGCGTAATTTTGCCATATGAATTAAAATTGAAACTACCAAGTTCCCTGATAAACAGATCAATTACCTGATATGCCAACTGCCATTGGAGTGTATACTGAAGGATCGGTTTTATTTCTGCCTGCTCATGCGGAGCCATCCGGCTCATCACTGCGAGCAGGTGATGCCGAAATCCATCACGTTCGAATTCCAGCAACTGGGCATTCAATTCATGTAAATCCATGTTCTCAAATTTGCGTGACAGCTTAACCTGAATGAAACCATTCCGCGTCAATCGCAGCTTAAAATGATCCCAACGGTTCCATTCCTGTTTAAACAAGTGCGATTCCTTAAATTCAGGACGAATCTGTAACAATGCATCATCTTTTTTTAACTCGAAAGTCGGGAAGAACCAATTTTCCACGAGGTGATGGCGAAACACACCAATATCGTAACCATGAGTTTCGATCCACGGATCCGAGCCTGGTCGATTACGATCGAGCCTGATAAATAAATCATCGACCTTCATCTTACGCAGAAACGTAATGTACTCGGATGTTCCACGTAGCCGACGAAATAAATTTCGGCTATGTACATCACCAAAAGCCATAAACCGCCCAAGATTAACGACCATAATAATCGTAATTTTACCCGTCCCATATAATCCCTCGTGTTCAGCACGCCATTGATTATCAGTAACTATTTGTCCACTAGTGCTCATATAGCCTTCCGGATTTGGTTCCATCCAATGTTCCTGAGTATAAATACAAATAAATCATAACAAAAGCAAGGTTATTTTCATATCAAACAGATTAAAAAAGCCATAAATTAAAAAGACTCTGGTTATTTTATTGCGATCTGCTGGTAAAACTAATAAATGTGATATTTTCCGGCCAAGATAATCAAACTGTGTGTTTTCCAAAAATAAATTTCTTACCAATTACCCGCCTACTGAGAGAAAGTTATTCTACCCAAATGAACTTGTTCTTTTCAAATAAAATATATACTCTATTTTTTTTATTTTTTTACTTGACTTTTTGAATTAAATAGTGTATATATTAGTGTACTTTTTTTCACTGCTTATTATTCAGCATAAAATATATATTATATCAGGAGCATGATATGGACGAATTAACCGAAAAGCAACGAAACGTATTACGGCTGATTATTAATCGAATTCAACGATTTGGTATTCCGCCGACGTTGGATGAATTAAAAGATGAATTACATATTTCATCGAAGTTTGGCGTGGTCCGGCATTTGGAGGCATTGACCAAAAAAGGGTATATAAATAGAACTAACAAGGCCCGCGATATCCAAATTTTACGCAGTCCCGATAATACTCCCCTGTCAATCGGACAGTATTTGCCAGCAGGAGAGGAAGTGCAATTGCCGTTAGTAGGTACTGTAACTGCAGGTGCACCCATTTTCGCAGAGGAAAATATTGAACGTCATATTACTGTTCCCCGCAGCCTTGTCCGGTCATCTCACCGGCTGTTTGTACTGCGAGTACAAGGCTACAGCATGCTGCAGGCGGGGATCCTCGATGGTGATCTAGTTATTGTACAATCTACCAACGAAGCCAGAAATGGTGACATTGTAGTTGCGCTCGTGGGAAACGAAGTGACCGTAAAACGCCTTGTTCGTACAGGGAGCCAAAGCTATCTCAAAGCTGAAAATCCCCAGTATCCCGATATTTATCCCCGGGAAGACTGGTCAGTTCAGGGTAAGGTGCTGGCTTTGATTCGTGAAGTAGTTCAATAATAATGAACTCCCTAGCGCGGCAAAGCCGCATGTGAAACGTTCCCGCCGATGGCGGGATGAGATGTGAGACGTAAATAATCTGATCTGAATCTTTATTACGTTTCACCTTGTCTAACAGGACTGATTGGCTGCTATTAAATAATATTTTGCACAAAAATTCAAAAGTTCATTTATAATACAATAATGGCAGATTCATACGATAGAATTTCTAATTTAACGAGGCACATCATGTCCCAAAATCAATGTATTGAATGTCGACAATTCCCCTGCTCGGATATTGATACAAGTTGTTATCAGCTCCCCACGCTTTCAGTCGATCCGATTAATATTCAAATGGTGATGATAACGGACACGCCACGAGCAAACGAAACATCCATGCCGGAATCAATAGAAGATTCAATTGAAGTGCATACCACCCGACAGGCGTTCCATGATGCCGGGCTATTGCTTCCATCATTGAAAGCAATGTTGAATCTTGGTATATATATTACAACAGCCGTTAAGTGTGCAAAGAAAAACGATGCAGTTTCTTTAACGACCATTGAAGAATGTTCACAATTGCTGGAACGGGAAATGGCGCAATTTCCAAATTTGAAAACCATTGTGTTACATGGTGATGCAGCAATCCGTGCCTTAAATGCCATTTCACAACGCCATAACAATAAGCCGGTTGTTCCTAACGGATCAACATACCGACTTCGACAATTTGCATATTATTACAAGCAAATTCGCGTATTCCCATCTTATCAACTTACTACGCCGTATGTGGCAACAGAAAAAACACGGCGACGCATGATCGCCGAAGATATACGGGCAGCTTACAGTACTCTCAACCGGAACGGCAGGTGATAACATGAACAAGACATCAATTCCCCGATTTACGAGCAGCGTAATGTTCGTTCAAAATATTGAAATATCAAAAAAGTTTTATCATACGCTTTTGGGACAAAAAATCGAAATGGATAGTGGTGCCTACATCGGATTCGCCGGAGGATTTGGTTTGTGGGAAGGCCGATATGCGCTGGAAACGATCTTTGAACGAAAACGCGTATCCATGAGTTACGGTTTGCAAAATTGCGAGTTGTATTTTGAATCGGAAGAATTGGAAACACTTATCGATGCGCTTCATAATGCTGCGGTTGAGTTTATTCATGACATTCGGGAACATCCCTGGGGACAACGTGCATTCCGTATATTTGATCCGGATGGCCACATTGTTGAATTCGGTGAACCAATGTCTGCTGTTGTAAAGCGCTATCGGAAAGCAGGTAAAACGAATGAAGACATCCAAAAATTAACGACCATGCCAATGGAATTTATTCAGAGTGTTCACTAATCAATTTATCAAATAGATAAGGAACATTGATATGAAACAATTAATATATGTCGGCATTAAAACTGGTAATCAGCTTACATTACGATTCCAACGGCCGGCAGCACTGACATTAAATTTAGCGGCACAAACACCGAGCATATCTGTCAATACAGGTGCCTACCGCAGCATCGGCTCCATTCTTGCCGATATGATTGATTTGTCAGGGGAGCAACAGTAGGAGTATATATGGGAAAACAAGCTGAATATCAGCGGGAGCTCCAGTTACTGCTGTCGCACAACCAGACTCATCAGGAATTGGAGACGTATTTAATGAGCAACTCCAACCTGCCAGGACCGCGGGGAAATTTGGAGCTGGCATTTGCATTTGCTGATGTCATGGCAGAGCTATCCATCAACCAAACACATATCGATCGATTGTATCGCTGGGCATCCATTAGCGAAAAAAATGCAGGAGGAAATGATCCGATGGTGTTTCTCCCATTTTGTGCCCTGGTTGCGTTGAGTGCAATCCACTACAAAATTGATATCACCCGGAAGCAGGCGATTATCCATCAGTTGCAAACTGCTGCTAACGATGGCCGATGGCGTATTCGAGAAGCTGTAGCGATGGGCTTCCAGCGGATCGCCGAACGAAATGTTGCTGTTATTGTCAATACATTTTCCACCTGGACCGATAGAGCGACACTCCCTGAACAGCGAGCAATGCTGACAGCACTGGCGCATCCCCCCATTTTAAATGATGATAATACAGCCCGCTTCGGTTTGCATTTAGCAGGTAAAATAATGTCAGGCTTGCAAACTCTTAAAGCGGAAAAACGGAATACCGAAGCTTTTCGGATTCTCAAAAAAGGGCTGGGTTTTACAATTAGTGTTTTTGCAGCTTACTTGCCAGAGGCGGGCTTTCCATTTTTGATGAAATGGGCAGTTGTGGAAGATAAAGATATCCGCTGGATCATTAAAACAAACTTGAGTAAAAGTCGTTTAACCAAGCATTATCAAAAACAGGTGAATGAAATCCTTTCAATTTTTAATCAATAAACTGGCAAAATATATGTACCCATGCCACACAAATAAAATTCTTCCGGGCCGTAACTCGTTTTCCATTTTGTGGATAATTTCGGAAAATACACTTTACATCAGTATCTGGATTTTGGCAGGTTTTCTCCTTGTTCCTGTTTGGCAATTCGCTGGTATTTCCATCCTGACAATTGTATGGGCAGCAATTGTAATTTCAATTCAACTTGCTCTGAAAAAACATAATTGCAGCGGATGTTATTATTATGACAAACGCTGCCATCTGGGTTGGGGTAAAATTTCATCCGCACTTTTCGAACAAGATTCCGGTTCGCCTGAATTGGCACAGAAATTAAGTCTGTTTTACATTGTCTCACCACCGTTAATAGCGATCGTTTCAATCAGCTATGCACTCGTTGAAAAAGCTTCAATCGGATTTTTGGGGATGATTGTTCTTTATATCGTACTAAATGCAATCACATTTCCGGTTCGTCGAAAAGGTTGTGCAGTATGCGCAATGCGAGCTACCTGCCCCGGAAGCTCAGTAGCAAATTCATAGGATTTTTTTTGATGAAGCATATAAATATTTCTCAAAACACAGCACGGCAGCTTGCATTGGGTTGTCAGTTATTACATACATCAAATAAAAAGAAATTATCGCTTCTTGATAAAATCGAAGCTTTGAGTTACGTGCAAATTGACACGATTGCTGTAATCCAGCGGGCACATCACCATACATTATGGGTACGCCATAGTGAGTATGGCGAAGATATGTTGAACCATTTGCAGACGGTCGACCGTGCAATTTTTGAATACTGGGCGCACGCGATGGCTTACATCCCAATGAAAGATTATCGATTTTATCTGCCCAAAATGCGTCAATTTGAAAAACCAGCAAGTAAATGGGCGCAACAGGCATTGGCCAGCTGTCGTGATATTATGCCGCATATTTTAAAACGTATTCGTAAAGAAGGGCCGCTGGGAGCAAAGGATTTCGAAGCACCGCCAAACAGAAAGAACGGTTCCTGGTGGGACTGGAAACCCGCCAAACTGGCGCTGGAACAGCTATTTTGGCGTGGTGAATTAATGATTACTGAACGCCGGAAATTCCAAAAAATTTATGATCTGACTGAACGTGTTCTACCAGATCATATCGATACCCGCATACCATCGTCAAAAGAACTGGGGCACTTTATCGTAAAACGTGCACTCAGTTCTTTTGGCATTGCTCAGGAACGGGAAATCCGTAGCTTCTTGCAGCCGGATACAATTCGTGATTCAGATTTGCAATTCGCTAACAGAAAAGTTGTTGCTGATGCACTATTTGATTTAATTGAGACAGGTGACGTTGTGCCGATCAAAATCGGAGCCAATGAAGCGATTTATTATGCGTTATCAGAATATATTAATAATTCTGACCCACAATCTGCTCCAGCGCCTTCCGTAATATTACTAGCACCGTTTGATAATCTGATTATCCAACGTGACCGGACAAAATGGTTATTCAATTTTGATTACAGTTTGGAATGTTATGTCCCTGAGCCTAAGCGAAAATTTGGTTATTTTGTGCTTCCAATTTTGTGGGGCGATCGATTTATTGGCCGACTCGATCCAAAAGCTGACCGAAAACAAAAAACAATGATCATTCGTAATTTGGTGTTTGAACCTGACTTTCAGCAGGCCGATGAATTATTGCCAACTTTAGCGACTACACTTAAGGAGTTTGCAAGCTTCAACGATTGTGAGTCAATTAAATTTGAAAAATTAAAACCCGCAAAATTGAAAAAAGCTTTGGAAAGAGCAACGAAATAATTTAGTAACTGAGAAATTATTTTCTGACATTTTTTGGCAGAAAATGTTAAAACATATTTTAGACAGGATTTCACGGATTCACAGG
>JAFGDW010000188.1 GCA_016931935.1 Candidatus Zhuqueibacterota bacterium
CCTGTGAATCCGTGAAATCCTGTCTAAAATATGTTTTAACATTTTCTGCCAAAAAATGTCAGAAAATAATTTCTCAGTTACTAAATATGGCAATGCTTTCTCGCATGTCATTCAACTTCCGATATCATTCATCTGATGGTACATTTGTTCTCTCGCTGATAAAAAGTTCATTCAAACGAGCGATAAGAATCGAATCATCCAACTGCACTACCTAATTTATTGATTGAATTTGAGTGTGTCTAAAATTGCAGGTTCTTTTTCATGAGATAAAAATTACCTCATCGTATTTATAAAGTTGGATTATATTCCAAATCAATTGAAACCAAACTTAAAATGTCTCGTCATTCATCATTAAAATGCACGCTAGTCTTTACCTTATAAGGAAGTTATTTTATGGTTCAAAAAGCACATAATTTGAAAATCGCGAAAGCAATCCTTTCTACACCGCAGCTCGTCCGTGCAAAACCATCCATCAATTGGTTTTTCTGCAACTATTTACGTAAATTCAGGGTGATGGATGTCGGAGGTAATTTAATTGTTCATTCACATCTAGCCCCATTAAACAGCAAAGCCTACTCACGGTTCATCAATGAACATCTACTATCGAAATCGATCGGGCCATCGCATGCTCAGATAGGAATAACCAACGCTTGTCCACAGCACTGCGACTATTGTTATAATAAAAATCGTACCGGTCGAGTGATGGATAAGGAAACAATTTTAAAAACTATCCGCGAGCTGAAAAATCTTGGCGTTTTTTGGTTGGGACTTACCGGCGGCGAACCACTCCTTAATAAAGATATTGTGGATATCGTGGAAACCGCCAGCGACAATTGTGCGGTAAAACTATTTACCACGGGTTGTACATTAACCAAACAGCTTGCTGCCGATTTGAAGCATGCCGGACTCTTTTCCGTCGCAATTAGTCTTGATCACTGGCAGGAAAATCTCCACGATCAGGTAAGAAATTACAAAGGTGCATTTCAAACAGCGCTGGCTGCAATTGATACTTTTAAAAACACGGATGGAATCCATGTCAGTGTATCGGCTGTTCTCTCCAAAGACATGCTCCGGCAGGAAACCGTCGAAACTTATCTGGAATTTCTGCGCAGTCTGGATATTCACGAGGTGTGGCTAAGTGAGGCAAAACCGTCGGTTACTGCTTACCAGCAGGAAAATCAGGTTATTACACAGGCCGAACGAACTATGTTAATCGACCTTCAGAATCGCTACAATAAAATGGGAGGCATGACAATCAATTACCTGGGACATTTTGAAGACGCCCGGCATTTTGGTTGTTCCGCAGGCCACAAAATAGTATACGTCGACGCATTTGGTGATGTAAGCCCATGTGTTTTTATTCCAATGACATTCGGCAATGTAAACGAAACGTCGATAACGGATATTTATCACGCAATGCTGGAACGCTTTCCTACCGAGAACACGTGTTTCATCAACAAGAATTACAAAATTCTGCAAAAATATATGCCGTCGAATTCCTCTATCCAAAAAGATGATGCTTTGAAAGTCATTGACGAAGTGGAATTCGGGCCATTGCCAAAGTTTTTTAAAATGCATTATTCTTAATGCCTATCCAAAAGCATCATTAGTTGTTGAATCATCCGCTGGTTCCATCAACGGCGGGATAAAGTCGATCTTTGCATAAATGTTGCCCCGTTTTGCTGGGACAAGCTCAGGCAACGGATCGGTTTAAGCACAAGAATTTTCGGATAGGCACTTAATACTAAATTTGTAACAGGGGAAAATAGAATGAGCAAAACAGAAATTTCTGCCGAAAACTGGCAACGAATCTATAAACTGGCAAGCCTGACATTAATGATTATTTTTGGCATCGTCGGCCTGATTTTTCTATTGATTCCGGATCAGGTACTGACATTTTTCAACAGATTGTCTGCACCGTTGGGATTCATGGAAGCTCCCCTTACCGGCTTTGGTTTTTATCTTATCCTTGCCGTCGGGTACATGTATCTCGTCACTATTCTGGCATACATGATGTTCAAAAACCCGGGCAACACGGATTTTCCACTATTGCTCATTCACGGAAAATCAGCAAGTTCATTGCTATCGTTTGCCTTGTTTATCGTTCATGGGCAGTTCCTGATTTATGTCACAAACGGAATCGTCGATGGCTTGATTGCGTTGGGAGTATTTCTGTTATTCCGGAAAGTTCGGAGCGCCATCGCATGAATCTCCTGTTCCGGATTGCCAATTTATACATTCCAAACTTCATTAAAAAGCGTGAATTGAAAAAATTGTTCCGACTGACAGCAACAGCTTTCGGAGAAACGATGCCTTCGTTGGACACGCTTAACTATGATAAATGTCTTGCCGAATATGCACAATTTAGCCAAAATGCAGTCGATCACTTTTTCGCACAGGGAAAAGATATTCAACCTGTGCAAGAGCAATTGTTTCGGTTGGCCAGTGAATACGGAACGCTGTGGCGAAAACGATTTGCTGTTGTAAGTATCGATGACGTTATGCAAGCTGCCAGCTTGCTCTATCGCACTATTGGTATCGATTTCTGGGGAACGGAACGTGGAGATATTAAAATTAGTACCTGTTTTTTCAGTTCGTTTTATTCCCCACAAACTTGCATAGTCATTTCATCGCTTGATGCCGGCATTATGGCTGGGCTGTCCGACGGCGCCACATTATTATTCACTCGACGCATCACCGAAGGATTCGATACCTGTTGTGCACATCTAAAACAGAAAGAATTTCATTTATGAAAAAAGCAATTGTCGTCGGTAGTGGTGCCGGTGGTGCAACAGTAGCTAAAGAACTGCAGGGAATATATAATGTTACTCTGCTTGATGCAGGGAAAGAATTTCGTCCGTTTTCCATTCCGCTTTCATTGGTGGACAGGATAAAAAAGACCGGCTTGCTGATTGATGAGCGCGAAATTCAATTGTTGTTCTCGACCATGCAAATTCGGAAAACCGAAGATCGTATGGTTATGGTCAATGGAATCGGGCTGGGTGGAACCACAACGTTAGCAACAGGCAATGCCATTCGCATGGATCAGGATTTGAAAGGACTCGGAATTAATCTTGATGCTGAATTCGACGAACTTTATCAGGAAATTCCTGTCTCCACAGAACATCAAAAACGCTGGCGTCCGGCAACGCAGCGTTTATTTGAAATATGTCAGGAAATCAATTTACACCCCACGGCGTTACCAAAGATGGGTGATCTAAAAAAATGCGTAAACTGCGGACATTGTGTACTGGGTTGTAAGTACGGTGCTAAATGGGATAGTCGAAAATTTCTAAAATTGGCAATCGACAAGGGAGCAACCCTTAAAACCGGATGCCATGTTGAACAAGTGATCATGAATGGCAGTAAAGCGGTCGGTGTTAAATATAGAAAAAGCCTGCGTTCCCATATTCTTGAAGCTGATCTTGTCGTTTTGGCAGCGGGCGGCTTCGGTACGCCTGCCATTTTGGAAAATTCCGGCATTCGGTGTGACAAGCGGTTGTTTGTTGATCCGGTATTGTGCGTCGCAGCCAGATGGGAAAAGGCGTTTCAAAATAAGGAGATCTCCATGCCATTTGTTGTTGAGCGCCCGGGATTTATTCTCTCACCCTATTTTGATTACCTCAGCTATTTTTTTAATAAAAAATGGCGCTACCCGGCTCAGGATACCCTTGGTATTATGATTAAATTCGCTGACACGAATACGGGCTATATCACAAATAAAAAAATTCGCAAGACTTTGAATGAAGCTGATCATAATAGATTAAAAGAAGGGATTGACATTTGTCATGACATATTCGGGCGACTTGGCATTAAAAAAGAACAAACAATTCTCGGAACGATTAATGCCGGTCATCCCGGCGGCATGTTGCCGTTAACGGAACATGATGCATTGACGCTCCATCCACAACGGCTTCCGGAAAACCTGTACATTTCCGATGCAACGCTATTTCCCACATCGCTTGGCAATCCGCCAAGTTTTACAATTATGGCATTAGCAAAACGTATTGGCAAGCTATGTTTACAAAATTAGCTTTGCATTTCCATATCGTTTAGTGTGCCATCATATCTATATTTTCACTTTATTCATCTTGAAAGGTGAATCAGTAGATTGCCGTTAAATTTCCGTCTTCATCGATTTCATCATGATCCTGCATGCCGATTCTTGCCAACCAACCATCGATTAAAACCAATACACAAACCCAATGCAATCGCCCATTGCACAACACATGTCATTAGACTGTACGGATCAAAAGGATTGTACCATTGACCGAATGTGGTCGCCAACGACAGCCACCATACCAATAAAATAAGCGCCGCAACCGGTACAAATAATTTGATCACCCATTCCCACCAGGCTCCCAAATGCATATCATTATCACGTTGAAATTCATTCATACGCAGCGCATGAACACCGTACTTCATTACCGTGGTGGCGACGAATGCGCCGGAAATCATCAATGCAACTCCCCAAACGAAATCCTGATTGCCAAGAATATTAAGATTAATGGCGGATGGAATGCCGAGCAGATAACTGATACCTGCCACTGTCAAAATAGCTACCGGACGTTTCATACCAGCGTCAATGCAGACGCGGACGGGCAGTTCGATCAGCGCGATTAGAGACGAAAATCCGGCAAATGTCAGGCCGAGAAAGAACAACGCGGCAATAGGATGCCCCATCACCATACGGGCGAATAATTGCGGCATCCAGATAAACGTCAAACCCGTCGATGCCGGACCGCTGGTCTTCATAATCTCCAGCACTTCGGGGCGTGCCATTCCCATTTCGGTTTGCAGAATCGAAAACACAGTACCAAATACCATCAACGCCGCCAACAGCGACACCGTATTATTGCCAATTCCGGTAATGAATGCGCTTTTTACCACGCCGTGTTCTTTTTTCAGGTACGCGGCGTAGGTTAGCAGGAGTCCCCAACCGGCGCCGGTATCCCAGGCATTTTGGGTGAGCGCTTCAAGCCAGATTTTCGGATGGACTAACTGGCTCCATTGCGGGGTGAACAGGTAGGCAATGCCATCCCAGGCGCCGGGCAATGTCAATGCTCGTACGACGGAAATAATCACAATTCCGAACAGAATCGGAATCAACACCTTGTTCACTTTCTCAATCGACGATACCCCGCGCCAGATCGCCCAGGCGCCAAACGCCATCGCAATCGCATGAAACAGCAGTGGCCATCCACTTGACTGGTAACCATCCCAAATTTGCATGGCTGCATCCGTCGAGGTCGGCAGCGCGCCAGTGAGCATTTTTATGAAGTAGAAAATACACCAGCCGACAACAACCGAGTAATAGAATGTAATCGCTGTGGCCACAAAACTAACAAACGTTCCCATCCACGCGAATTTATCGCCAGCAGCGCGCATAAATGAGCCGACCACACCTTTGCGAAACGTGCGCCCCAAACCATATTCGGCGATAATCAACGGAATCGACCACATAAACAGAAATGCCACCCAGGCAATTAAAAAAGCGCCAGCGCCCGTTTCTCCCCCACTCTGTGCCGTGATCCGCGGAAACCGCCAGATGTTACCGGTGCCGATGGCAATACCCAAAGCGCTAAGCAGAAATCCTATTCGAGAACTAAAACGTTGGTGAATACTGGAATCGATTTTATTTGTCATTGGTACTCCACATTATCTATTAATTTTGGCAACGAACTAGTGGGAATATTTTATTCAAAACAGCTATAAAAAAATAGAATACGGATTTTACGGATGCATCGGATGTTCATGGATTTACATTTGGGCAATTCCATAACACTATTAAGCATTTAAATAACAATCGCACCTTTTGAGGACAAGTTATTTATGATTATGTTTAATCCAAAGATAAACATCGATAAATGTGGATTTAAGAACTGAGAATTAAATGACTTTAACAATTTCCCAAAGCCTAATTAAAGTCATTCCTGCGAATCACGCCATAGGCGGATGCGCCTTCCGAGCATGCAGGAGTCTCCGTGCACGAACGCAGGGGATCCCTGAATTCGCATACATGAAAGAACATGTTAGGAATTTGTTATACATGGCCAAGCCTGGGTATAGTTACCTTTATAGCCTGAATTATTCACAAACATGGAAAACATGGAAAAATTAAGTAAAAATGATACAACTTTCAAAAAGCAAACGTTCAAAGCAA
>JAFGDW010000189.1 GCA_016931935.1 Candidatus Zhuqueibacterota bacterium
CCTGTGAATCCGTGAAATCCTGTCTAAAATATGTTTTAACATTTTCTGCCAAAAAATGTCAGAAAATAATTTCTCAGTTACTAAATAGCTCTTGTCCCAATAACATTCCATACATACGATTTTTATTCCCATGGTCTCGTGAGAATTGATTAATTGTCAATAACCGACAATCCAAATGTAAGCACGCATATTTAAGGAGTCAAATCCATGAGTATAGCACGGGGACCAGTTGAACGTCCCATTTTAACAACGATCATTTTCCTGATTGTGATTATATTGGGGGTGGTATCGCTATCGCGGTTATCAATCGATTTGATGCCGGAAATTACCTACCCCACCATTTCTGTGATCAGTAATTACGGCAATGTAGGGCCACAGGAAATGGAAGAACTGATAACCCGGCCGATTGAGGAA
This sequence comes from Candidatus Zhuqueibacterota bacterium, assembly GCA_016931935.1. Lineage (GTDB taxonomy): Bacteria > Zhuqueibacterota > Zhuqueibacteria > Thermofontimicrobiales > Thiofontviventaceae > Thiofontivivens. Next base: position 415 of record JAFGDW010000189.1, read on the forward strand.
GCACTGGCGGCAGTGCAGGGTGTGGAAGAAATCACATCCGCATCCACTGAAGGCATCAGCATGGTGCGTGTATCATTTTCCTGGGGAACAGATTTGGACATCGCTGCCAACGACATCCGTGATCGCATCGATCGCGTATTGGGACGGCTTCCGGAAGATATCGACCGACCGATGATCCGTAAGTTTGATTTGTCATCATTCCCGATTCTCATTATGGGGGTTTCCAGTAATCTGAATCCACTCGATTTGCGCCAGTTAATGGAAGACCAGATTAAATATCGGCTGGAACGCGTACCCGGTGTGGCAGCCATTGATATTTGGGGCGGTTTGATGCGAGAGATTCATGTGGAATTACAGGCAGCTCAACTGAAAGCACTGGGACTGTCGACCGATGCAGTGCTCGCCGCCCTGCAAAATGAAAACCGAAACATTCCGGCAGGACTTTATGATAAAGGAAACCTGGAAATTCTTGTTCGTACGCAAGGTGAATTTTCATCGCTGGAGGAAATCGAAAACACTGTCATTACAACACGGCAGGGAACGCCTATCCAAATCCGTGATGTGGCCGTCGTGTCCGATTCATGGGAAGAAGTCCGGCAACTCGTCCGCATTGATGGTAAATCCGGCTTGAGAATTTCCATCAGCAAGCAATCGGGCGCCAATACGGTAAAAGTGGCGGAAGCCGCCAAAGCAGAAATCGAACTCATCAATCGCGATTTCCCGCAAATTCATCTGATACCGCTGATCGATACCTCCAAATATATTCGTCAATCCATCAGTAACGTTGGTAACTCAACAATGATCGGCGGCATATTAGCAATACTGATTCTGTTTCTGTTTTTACGCAACATTTCAAGTACAGTGATTATTGCCACAGCAATTCCGATTTCCGTAGTGGCAACGTTTGGCCTGATGTATTTCGGCGGATTTACACTAAATATCATGACGTTTGGTGGTTTGGCGTTGGGTATCGGGATGTTGGTGGACAGCGCGATTGTGGTACTGGAAAATATTTATCGGCATCGTGAGCAGGGCAGTTCTCCAAAGGAAAGCGCCCTGATCGGGACATCTGAAGTCTGGTCGGCAATTTTAGCCAGTGTACTCACTACGGTCGTCGTCTTTTTGCCCGTGGTATTCATCCGTGGTATGTCTGGCATCATGTTCCAACAAATGGCGTATGTCGTGAGCTTTTCCCTGCTGTGTTCACTGATTGTGGCGCTCACGCTGATTCCCATGTTATCATCCCGATTTCTGCATTATCGGCCCGCGGAACAGGGCGCAGGCAGTGGTTTGCTGCAGCGAATTTATTCGACCAGCGAGCGAACATTCCGTCATGTCGAACAACAATATGGTGGCCTGTTGGAATGGACGCTCAAACATCGCAGACTTGTGGTTGCCATCACCGGCGGCCTTTTTGTTGTGTCACTTATCCTGATTCGCTTCATCGGTGTGGAATTAATGCCGACCGCGGATGAAAGTGAAGTCCGCATCGACATAGAATTAGCAGTAGGTACACGGCTGGAAGTCGTTGATCAGGCGGTGGTGGTTGTGGAAAACATTATTCGCCGCGATGTTCCGGAAATGGTGTCGATGCTATCCCGTGTTGGCGGCGGTGGTTGGCGCGCCAGTGGCGGTCATACTGCAGAGGTCCGTGTCACACTTGTTTCCAAAGGCGAGCGCAAACGCAGCAGTGAACAAATTGCCAACGATCTGCGGAAATCGTTGGGAAGAATTCCCGGCGTTACGCTTCGTACCCGCGCAGGTCAGGGACTTTTCTTATTGCGAATGGGATCGTCATCGACAGATAATATCAGCGTGGAAATTCGTGGTTACGATTTGAAAGTCGCCCAGGAGCTCGCGGTTAAAGTCGATGAAGTCATTCGCAATGTGCGGGGAATTACCGACACCAAAATCAGCCGTGAAGAGGGCAGTCCGGAACAGATCATCCGCATAGATCGACAAAAGGCTGCTGATTTGGGACTTTCCGTTTCCCGTATCGGTGATGCACTGGAAACCGCGATCGGCGGCACGCAGGCATCTTATTTTCGGGAAGGTGGTAAGCAGTATCAAATTCTTGTGCGCTTGAGTGAACAAGATCGCCGCAATTTAAGTGATCTGTTGGATTTGACTGTTATCAATAACCGGGGCGAACCGGTAGTGCTGCGCAACGTGGTCAACACCATTCCACAAGAAGGCCCGGTACGGCTGGAACGAAAGGATCAGGAACGGATCATTACTATCGACGCCAATTTCACCGGCCGCGATATGGGCTCCGTGATTGCCGACATCCGCGAACAATTGCAATCCGTACCTGTACCCAAAGACTTTGCAATTTTATTCGGTGGTGATTATGAGGAGCAGCAAAAGGCGTTTCATGAATTGATGCTCGGTTTCATTCTGGCGATAATGCTTGTCTATCTGGTAATGGCCGGTCAGTTCGAGTCGTTCCGCGATCCGTTTGTGGTGTTATTCTCCATCCCGATGGCGCTGATCGGAATTGTCATTACCATGATATTGACCGGTACGATATTCAGCATGCAGGCATTCATCGGTTGTATTATGCTGGCAGGGATTGTGGTGAATAATGCAATACTGTTGGTGGATTACACCAATCAATTACGCCGCAACGCCGGCATGAGTTTAATGGAAGCCGTCAAACTCGGCGGCTCGCGGCGGTTGCGCCCGATTCTGATGACAACATTGACCACCGTGTTAGGTCTTTTACCACTGGCTTTCGGCCTCGGTGAAGGCGGCGAAACCCAGGCACCGCTGGCGCGCGTGGTAATTGGTGGATTGACCAGTTCGACGTTGATTACGTTGCTGTTGGTGCCGGTCATGTACAGCATATTCGAACAAAAATTGACACGGAAGGCAGTTGATTAAGACTGAGATGACTGCGCGATAGTATCGCTCAAAGCGATGCTATCGCTAAAAAGGATTAATTTAATAATCTTGCGCACATCATAGAAGAGACATTATGAAACATATTTTATTGATTGGCATATTACCGATTCTTTATTTATTATCAACCGGAAGTTACGCACAGCCCAATAAACACTCTGACACAGATACGCTCGCCATCGGATTGCAGGATGCCATCCTGATGGCCCTGGAGCGAAATCCGACCGTGGCGATCCAACGCCTTGATCCTGAGGTCGAGAGCACGCAAACCCGTGAATTGAGCGCTGTTTTTGATCCCCGATTATCGCTTTCAGCTACCAATAATAAAACCAAAGTACAACGGTTTTTGGGTTCACGTCCGGACCCATTCGAGATGACATCCGAACGAATTGATTACAGCGCTTCGATCAGCCAGGCGCTGCCAACAGGAACGATACTTAGTGCGGATGCCGTGATGAGCGGTTCAATTTCCAGCATTTATTCTGACCAATACATCGGAACGATCGGCATAACCATTACCCAGTCGCTATTACAAGGTTTTGGAATCGGTTACAATTTGGCGCTGCTACGGCAAGCAAAAATAGATGTTGAAATTTCCCAGCTTGAACTCAAAGCGATTGCCGAACAAATGACCGCGGATGTAGAACAGGCGTATTGGGACCTGTTTCTGGCAAAACAGGAGATGATTATTCAACAGCAATCACTTGAATTGGCAGAACAACAATTAAGTGAATCCAAAGAACGCGTCGCAGTCGGCAGGTTACCAGAGCTGGAATTGGCCGCGGTTCATGCCGAAGTAGCTACTCGTCATGAATCAATGATTGATGCATTTAGCCGTTATGAGCAGGCACGCTTACACCTGCTGTATTTATTGAATCCATCCGGACAACAAGCGTGGGAAACGATTCCTGTTACGATGGATCGGCCATTCATTCCGGTGGATACGCTGGATACGATTGACATGCATGAGCAACTGGCAATGAAGTACCGCGCCGATCTGCAACAGGCGCAATTAAATCTTGAAAAGGGTCAACTCGAAGTCACTCGTACACGCAATGGCTTGCTGCCGCAACTTGATTTATTCATCACAATGGAACGAACAACCTATGCCCGTTCATTCAATCAAAGCGTCCCCGATGTGAACAGTCCGTTTTATAATGTATCCGCCGGGGTGACATTCGAGTTTCCTGTGCCGAATCGCCAAAAACGGGCACAACATGCGCGCTCGAAATATTCACATGAACAGCTTGAGCTATCACTTACCAACATGAAGCGGCTGGTGCAATGGGATGTCCGCGCCGCTTATAGCGAAGTGCTGCGTTCCCGTCAGCAAATTGAAGCGACCCGGGTCGCACAGGATTTGCAGGAACAAAAGTTACTGGCAGAACAGGAAAAATTCCGTGTGGGGAAATCCACCAATTTTCTGGTGCTACAGGCTCAACGCGATTTTGTTGCCAGCCAACTCAATGAAGCGCAATCAAAGGTCGCCTATTTGAACGCGCTGGTAAATCTGTATCAGATGGAAGGCACCCTGCTTGAACGTCGGGGAATTGAATCGTTTATGAATGAACACTAAACCTGGGTATCCTTTCAATAATGGATGGATACAAGCCTGGTTTGCTAATTCAATGTAACGCTGAGGATCATCCATTTTTTTTTAAAGCCAGGAGTGATTTTTATCATCCGGATTATTTCCGGAAAAACTTTGTTATTTTAACGAAATTTTTTTAACAAGCCCCTGTCCCCGGTTGAAAATCTCTGCTGTTTTCTGTGGGAGTTCCATTTCTGTGGGCTATTTTTTTTACGGGAAGCAATCTTTTGGTTGCGGCTTCGCTGCGCTATGAATAATTCAAGTCAAAAAGAAATTCCAAGTTTCCTTCACATTCATATTCATGAAACTGTAATTCCCCCACTCAATTTGTCTGCTTTTTTACTTACCTGTGATAAATTAATTGTTGACAATAATGTATAATATTTGTATAATATTAGCAATATTTTTACAACAATTCAAAGGAATTCTCCGTGACGGATATACCCGTTGCTGTTTCCCAACCTCCCCTATCTCTCACGCCAGTGTGTGCCACTGATCAGGCACACCATTGGAGTACTACAACCAACTCGACATATTTATTCCGAAAAATATATGTAATCGACATCCATGGATGGATGTGCAAAAACATTGCTCATTACTCGAATTAAAAACGGACAAAAAAATGTCTAATATAAGAAACATCGCAATTTTGTTTGAAAATAAAAATGTCTTATATAAGACATAAAAAAAATGTCTTGTATTA
>JAFGDW010000190.1 GCA_016931935.1 Candidatus Zhuqueibacterota bacterium
CGTTTCCGGATTGAATGGATTTGGGTAATTCTGCTCTAATCTGTAAGCACCTTGTAGATAAACTTTTAAATCAAGATTTATTTTAGTTGAGATGGCTTCAATATCCATATTATTCAACATAGTATATTCATTGTTTGACGGTGCGCCCATTTCAAGAGTTAACTTGTTATCAGTAATTGTTACCTGTTCAGTCTCAATCGAACAACTATTGGATGTCGCCGCATCAACAAAAAAATCTGTTCCTTCAACTTTCACATATTGATGATTGTATGTTCCCCGTGCACCAATTGATATGGCAACATTATACTGTCCGTTTGGTAAGTCAAATTCAAAAGTAGCTCTTCTACCCCAATCAGAATATACTTTACTTTTTTGCAATACATTACCATTATCAAACCATTGGTCATAATTGGCTATCCAATTAACATCGTTGGGTGCATACCAGCCATAACCGAGTTTTTGATTATAATTGTTTGTTCCGATTTGTAAATAATCTTTTCCTTCAAAAGTATAGTATTTGTAAGTCGTGTCGTATTCGTTCCGTGTAAAGGAAGTTGTTGGCTGTCCATCGGGGTCTTGAAAATTTATGTAATAATTACCCTGCGTTTCTTCTGCGCGTTGATGAGTCGGCGGGGGTGTAATGTCGGGTATCTCTGAAATTTCATCACCAAGTTTTTGTCCGATAAACTTTCTCAATGTATAATTAAAATTATCGTCCCTTGTGTAACTTGTTAAACCTGCGATGATTTTATTTGCCAATGAATCCGAACCATTTACGACATTTACTTGTGGCTGAGAATTATTATTCAAAATATAAAGGTATTCGTAATCTTCAAATCCATCCCGCATAAGTTCAAATCTGATAGATGGCACCATTCGATGATTATTGGAACCATAAGCAATATTTGTATTACTTTCAGAAGGGGGATACAACATAAACAAATCGCCATTATGTCCATCGGTCATGGGATCAGTCCAAGGATTTTTACTCCAATCATTTATTGCATAATATGCAATGCCTTTGATTCTATACTTCCATAAGAACCAGCCTGTAAATTTACTTTCAATTCCCGGATGATCTAAAGTGATTGGGTTAAAGTATGGAGGTCGTGTTCCGTGAAGAAAATAAATCCAAGATACTTCACCATGGTTTAATTCTCTATCGAAAGAAATAGTTGGATCATATTGATTTAAGACAGGCAACCAAATATCAATTTGTCCATCCGATACATAATTTGTATGGTTGAAAATTTCCGTTCTTGGATTTTCAGATACCATTAATTTTAAATTCGGTGCTGCTTGGCCCAAGTATCTCGAATACCAAGCAACCGCATCGTAATCAGCTTGATCCTGTGGTTCATTTGCAAAATAATAATACGCTTTATCCAAATAACCGAGACTATCTAAATAATGTTCAATCGCTGTGATGTATGAAAACCACTTTTGATTATATTCTGAAGTGGGATTATCACTAATGTACCAATCACTCGCCGAACGAGTACTACTGCAAAATGTTGATGGTCTTTGATCGGCGGAGGCATCATTATTTTGAAATGTGATTGCCTGAAAAGATGTGAAACCAACACCGTTATTGAATGGATTTGTAAATGTTCCGTTCATTAATCCCGTTCCATTTAAATATCTTTCGGCTGGTTTTTCAAATCCCCAGATGCCATGTGGGTCGGATAAATGACCTGCACAGTCATAATCAATATATGGAGCACCGCCATTACTTGTTAATCCCCCCGACCACAATACACTTCGTGGTGTTAATCTATGGTCAATGAAATATTGCTTCATCATATCAATATACATCCAATAGTCAGCGCCTGTTCCTGCAACACTATATTTTGTTAAAATTGTATTATGTGAAAAATTCATCTGTGATTCAACGTGCAAAGTATCGGAAATCGTGAAATCAAAAACATGTAAACTTATCGGAATGTTTATGCCTGCAATTGTAAAGTTGGCAGAATAATTCCCTGCAGGGGTTGTGCTAGGAACAAAAATGCTGATCCAAAAAGAAGTGTTTGAGTCAGCTACAACTGCTATGCTACTTCCATTCGGAGTTGGCCAAAGAGGGTCAGGATAATTTCCTAATCTACCCATTATATCTGTTGTTTGTGTAATGTTAACATATTTTACTTGATACAACTCAGTGGTAATTCCTGAGCCAAAGTCACCCATCGCGATTGTAATGTTCCCTGATGATGTCGGCTTGACTACTATTTGACATGGCTCAAATTCATTCTTAGCAATATAAACTTTAACATCTGAACCCGTCTCCGTCGGGACAGAAGCATCTTTGAAAACCCTGTCCGATGGAGTTGTAGTCCAAATCTGATAAGATGATGTTGATTGAGTTAGTTTGTATTTGAAATTATCTATTTGAGCATTTGTAATTATTGAGTAAATAAATATAATTCTAATAATTAAAATAATTCTCGTTTTCATTGTTAAACTCATAGATAATAATATTCTAAATTAAATTACCAAAATGTTTTCTTAACAAAATATTTGCTTTTGTTTTTTTTAATGCTAACTA
>JAFGDW010000191.1 GCA_016931935.1 Candidatus Zhuqueibacterota bacterium
ATGAACATCATTCGCAGCAGCCCGCGTTTGTTGATACCTCGATGATGGAAAAATTCCACATCTTCAACGGCAACAATAGCTTTCAGGAAGTAGGGTGAAATTTGAGACAATTTAACCGACTGTCTGGGGGATAAAACCGTGATCAGATCGCCACTATCCGAATAAATCTCGGTTGGATTGTTCATGGCGATTTCCGGCAAACTGTCAGGAAGTCTGGGAAGCGTGAAAACGATGCTAAGAAATACTATTCCACAAATGATGAATGTGATAATGAGCAGAATTACAACAAGTTTAAAAATTCCTGAAATACGCATGAATTATGGCCTCGGCATTGAAATATTTACATCAGGATACAGTTCATTTAATTTATTGATCAGATAACCAATTGCAAGCTGACTTGATTCAAACATCTGAACGCTTGAATCGAAGCCATTGGAAATTTCGAAACCCAGAATGACCGTATCGTCTGTAACGAATTTGGAAATTGCCACCGAACTCAGGTTTTGCTGCCAGGCAATGAGCTCGAACGGATTACTAATTATTTGACGCTGAATATTAGCAGGCAAATCCAGTAAAGCGGTGAAGAATTGCTCAGATGTGACTGTTCTGCCAGTAAATTGGGGCATTCCCTGCAACGTACTACGCTTTAAACGGGTACTCGAGGTAACATCGTAAATTGCGCCAAGCATCGGATAACTGTCCAGTAACAATTGATTGTCGGAATCCAGGAAGAAAAATGAAAGCTGTTGCTCGCCTTTGGATATGCGGGTGCGCGTCCACTGTTTATCATGAATGAGTCTAAGCAGAGTGAACGGGGGAATTATTTGTTGCGCTGAATTCGGGGGAAGCATCGTATAAATTTGTAAGAACTGAGTGAATGAAATCACGACTGATTCCCGTTCATCCAGTAGCGTTTTCAGTTGATAAAGATCATCGATTTGGATGATTTCTTCCTGAGCTGGTTTTTGTTGAGTGTATTCTTCAAGCTGTTCGTTTGCGGTTACATCTTTCGAGTTTTGACTCCAGATGGTTCCGGTTTTGGGGCGGAAACTGTTTGTTAATTCGACAAGAAATCCAAGCGATGTTTCGGTAATGTCGAAAGCAAGTTCAAGAATAATATAGATAATAGCAATGACAAAAAAAATAACACAACCACGTTTGGTAAATAATTTCATAATGTCGATGGTCTCGCTATTAATTATTAAATAAAAATGGTACCGGCGTAAAAGAAATTACAAAAATAAACAGTATAATGTACCCGATTATCCGTCGACGTTTGTCAATCGGTGTAAAATCATCGATTGGTGGCGGGTGACGATACCCAAACCAAATGAGTAGCAGAATTAGAAACAACCAGCCCTGATAATAAATGACACAAACTGCAATGAATAATGAAAGTACTATTTTATAAATGACGTTCGTTCGTGGGCCAAACATAGCATATACAACATGACCGCCATCGAGTTGACCGAGCGGCAATAGATTAAGTGCGGTTACAAAAAGACCGGCCCACCCGGCAAACGCAACGGGATGCAGAACAATGTCATATCCATCGGGTACATGGCCCACAATTAGAAATGATAATGCCTTAAAAAACAAAGAATCACCAATAATTAATCCAAACGGAGAATGTGAACTTACCTGAACGATAGTCGATAATTTCAAACCGATAATGAGTGCGGGAATTGTCAATATCAAACCAGCGATTGGACCTGCACTGCCAATATCGAAAAGTGCTTTACGATTCGGCATCCGTTCTTCAATACGTATGACCGCACCCATAGTACCAAATGGATTGAACGCTGCATATGGAATTGGCAATGGTATGAAAAACGGTAAGGTTGCTCGGATGCGATAACGCCTGCACATCAAAAAGTGTCCCATTTCATGCGATAATAAAATGGTTACAATTGTTATTGCGTAGGATATGCCATGAACGAGCCAGGTTGTATAAAGAGTCAGTACAAGTAATATTAAATTAATTCTGGGCTGGCTTCCCACAAGTTTTCTAATATACTGCAATTTGTTTGGTTTATTATAATTTGTACCTGTTGTTGTCGTGTCATAAAATCGTGGATAATCCATGCTGTTATCTGCCTTCTGTCGCTGAATCCATTTGTATTCAAACTGTTAATCATTAGTAAGTGAAATACTGATACGATCGCCCTTTTGAAGCCCGGTAGACGCTCCGGCATGTCCCTGATTTACTGCAATCTCAACCAGGCCGGAACTTCCGGCCAGGGCAATTAATTCGCCTTTTTGACCGGCGCTATACGAGTTTGATAATGTCGTTATGATCGATTTGCCAATCTGTAAACGAAACGATATTGCGCTGAGCCAATCAGCAGGAATACTGGTTATTATATTGCCAAAAACATCAATATAAAGCACCACTCCCTCTATGCTGCTATCATCTTTTTTCGGTAAATATAGCTGAAATTGCTGTGGTTGGAAATATTTTGAGCCGACCCGATCGATCTCTATACCGCTCGCGAGGTGTGCCGCTACGGGAGCAAAAAGATCTCTGCCATGAAATGTTTGACTAACGTTTGGCAGAAAAAGTTCTTTATTCGTGATTTCGAAAGCTTGCCACTTATTTGTGTTACATAAAATATAACTCAGCAATCCATTATCCGGTGCAATGAATAACTGTTTGTTTGCTTTAACGGCGATCGCTTTCCGGTCGCTACCGACAACGGGGTCTACAACTGCAACGTGAACAGTTCCTTCCGGATAGTAATGAAAATATGTTGATAACACAAAAGCTGCTGCTTCGATATTATGTCGCTCGATATGATGACTTATATTTACTATGGTTGCGTTTGGATTTATGGAAAGAATTGCACCTGTCATACTTCCGACATAGCCATCAAGATCACCAAAATCGGTTAGCAGCGTAATAATCCCGTTCGTCTTCACCTGTATGATTCATATACGTTATTAAACTTTAATGTTTAGACAAAATAGTAAAAAATGGTTTAACAAGCAAGCACTATTTTCCTATTTTATCTTGACATCAATCCATTATTTTCGTACTTTCAAACCATGTATGAAAACATTATAACCCATAACGATTTCGATGGCGTCGTTTCTGCGGCGCTTTGTTCGTTTGCCTGGAAATTGGAAACTATCTATTTTACCGGGCCTTCTTCAATTAGCAGAGCAGAAGTATCAATTTCGGATCGTGATATTGTCTGTGATTTACCTTATCCGCTTGAATGTGGCCTGTGGTTTGATCATCATGAAGGCAACCGTGATGAGCTTGCGTACCGCAATATCAATCCTGAAACCATCCCGGGGCGATTCCGGCTGGAGCCATCCTGCGCTCGTGTTATTTATCAATACCTGCTGGATCAAAATCTCCGTATGCCGGACTTCTTTTCGCGACTCGTAAATGAAACGGATATCATCGATTCCTTTAACTACACCAGTATTGAAGGCTGGCGGCAAGAAACTCCCGGTAAGATAATTGACAATTCTATTAAAGTCAGGCACGATTCTTCGAAAGAAAAAAATCAATATTTAAGACAACTGGTATTTTGGCTGCGTGACGAACCCTATGAAAATGTGGCGCAAAAACCATTGGTGCAGGAGCTATTTGAAAAATATGCTGTCGAAGAACAGGACATGTTACGGATTATTGGGCAATCATGTTATTTTACCGATAGCGATGTAAATCATGAAATCATCGTTATTGATTTGACACATTATAATCGTCGTCCCCACATTATTCGAAATCTGGCATTCTTGCTTCATGCGCAAGCATTAGCGGTGGTGGAAATTGGCAACATTTTCGAGCGCGGTGTGAAAACCAATAATCTGACGGTTTCGATGTCATTAAGTTTAAATTTAAACCATGCCGGACACGGAAAGAGTATTGGGGAAATAATGCGGCAATTGAATATCGGCGACGGACATGCAGGTGCCGCCGCCGGAACATTGTTTTGTAATTCAAAGCAGGATATGCTGAAACAAAAACAGATGCTTATTGAAAATATATTCAGAATTTGGTCGACTCAATCGTGAAGTTGAGCAATTACCGAGACTTTAGCACATAACTGTCTACATCAAAATCCGGATTGTTTGTTATAATAAATTTTTGGATAAAACAACCGCGAGTTCCTGCATATACTTTAAACGTGTTCTTTCCCGGCTTCAGAATATATCGATGTTTATCATCACTTTTATCGTAATTCACCCAATGCCGTTGCCAACCATCGCCGCTTGTGTAAACCCTGCACAACATCGGATCGCGAATGTCATTCATCAATGTCCAAAATGCATATGCATTCTGATGTGATTCGATGTCTACAATCGCAAAAATATAGGCGTAATCAATCTCTTCATTCACATTAAAACTATAAGAGATTAAGCTGCGCAAATCTATTGAATCCTCAGCCGCGATAGTGGAATGGATTGCCTGATAACCATCATTTTGCAAAACTTCCCACCCGGTTGCCGGTGGCTTTTGCCATTGTGTCGCATCAATTTCAATGACAAATGGACGTGGATTAATTTTTAAATGAACCGGAATTTCATAGCGTGAATTTATGGTCTCTGGACTTTTAAGAGTAACAATCTCATGATAATCCCCAACAGCAAGCCCACTCGTTAATATGTTCAATTTCAGTGTTGAGCGACTGTCGCCTGTGAGTTGTGAAAGCTTCAGCCATACACTGCCATGTTTCAATTCAGCAGTCCAGTGATAGGATTGAGGCGTTAATTGAACAAAATCGAGCATCACCGGCTCGTTATATGGCGTGGCATAGTTCCCCTGAAGCGATATATGGGCCGGACTGGGCTTTATTACAGGAGCTGAATAGTTTACAGTAAATTTTACTGCTTTTTCCACACTTTCATTGGGTGTGACAATTGACAGGAATTGGAGATAGTTTTTTTGCGGCAATCCTTTGCGGTCTAACCAAATGGAGATTTCTGTTGTTTCCTCATTTTTAACAAATCCGGAATGCTGGGAAAATTTGCATATTTCGCGTAAATGATCGTCACACACCAATTCCCATTGGGTTCCCTGCCCGCCATGTGCCTGTATCTGAAATTTCAATTTCGTTTCGTCAATTCCAAAATCCAATGCGGAGGGTGAAATATGAATCGATGTTTTTGTTTTGGAATAGGGAAGTGCGCCCAAATCGGCACGTGAACCGTCGGCATCTTTGGAAGATGTTGGGTCGCCGGCATCAATGCATGGTGAGTTGGGGAGTAACCAGTAATTATCCGATGATTCATCAATAAAACCAGCAGATTTGTCGGTAATATCCCCAAATATGTTAGCTGTTCCAAAACCGTATGGACCCCAATGGCCATCGGTGTACCAGCGGTTGCCCACATAGCAGTAATTGGTTACTTTCCGGGCTTCGGACCATACATTGCTTGGTTCTTTGCGTTGATTTCCCGACAGAATATTGTTGTAAAAATTTCCGTAATGGATTTTGGAAAACGGCCCATGTGTATCATTAATCTCGAGTCCGTAGCCAAAATTATTGACAATAGTATTATGGCGCACGGTCGCTTGCGAGCCCCACATTTCAATTGCCGCGGCACAAACCGATGATGAATTATTACTGATAATGTTTCGCTCAATCAGCGGCGAGCAGCCTGGAACATTTTTGGATGTAGTAAATCCGTCAATGAAAATAGCGCCAGCCCAGGAATCTTCGTTGTAGCGAATCCAGTTATTCGAAATTTTTGCATCCACATCATACGTCAAAATCGCTGCACCTTTACCTTCGCCAGCAATCCAGTCGCGTCCATGTTGAATGATAAAGCCATCAATCACGGTTTTATGCTCTGCAATAAATATCCGGCCACGTAATTGACCATCAACAATCGTCGGATTGGTCCAAATATCACCGCGTTCTGATCTGAAAGTTTCATCGCCGCGAAAGCCCCCATAAATGGCGATTCCTTGTCCCACATGAAGATTATTCTCGTAATAAATGCCTTCAGTAACCCAAATTTCAATTTCACTTTTGTCCAAACGTTTGGCTGCTGCATTCAGAGCGTCGCTTAAGCGAATGAAAGCATTTTCCCAACTTTGTCCGTCCGCTGTGCCGCTCGCATTATGTCGAACAAACAAATGTGGCAAATTTTCTTTTGGAATTATAACATCGAGTGCAACAGATTGAGCGCCGGTATTGGATTGAATCGTAAGTTGTGAAGTTTCAACTCCTCGTTTATATTGACGACGATTTACTGTTAAAATTAAAACATTGTGACCATCAATATTAATATTGCCCGAAGTCGGATAAATGCGTTCGACCCATTCCGGTAGGGACGATGTATTAATCGACCAGTTACAAACAGAGCCTCCCATATTTTGAAGAGTGACTGGTAATTGTCTGACCTCAGGCTGAAACATCAATTTTTCAGGCGTTGCACGAAGCGAGGCATCGCCGTGAACAATAAATCTGAATGGAATAGATTTTTCAAAACCATTTGCATGGACGATCAGGCAATCACTATATGATCCGCCACTCAAATTGGCGGTACTCGGTTGAATTGTTATAATTTGTTCGGCTTGTGCTGGAACTGTTACGACTGTTGATGGTAAAATGGTTAATAATTTTTCCTGACTTTTTATAGATAAGCTACATTGCGTCGGCTCATTCCCGTAATTGTTTATTTGTAACTGTTGTTGCGGTTGGTTTTGTTGAAATATTATTGAATCCGGTGTCACTTCCAGTATGGATGCCTGTGACTTTAATGGCAGAATTTCCACTGCTGAAAGCGTGGTATTGTCGTTCTGTTGTTTGAATTTGATATCAATGCGTCCGTCGACAATCGGGCCGCCAAGTTCAGTTGTTGTCGTTGATAAAATACACGCATTATTATGTCCGACACGCGCATGAATATCGAAATTTTCAGCAATCAGGGCATCTTCAACGTATATATCGAACATACGAACGCCATCCGCATTGTGAGCAATTTCAGCAAAGTGCAGTTTTATTTGATAATGGCCGTTGGGCACATCAATACGATATCCGAACAGCCCATAACGTTCCGTTTGGTAAATCACAGGAATATCCGTATTTCCTATTGATGATGAAGTTCGATTCGAACTGCAAATCCCAAGATAGCCATAACTTTGCTCACTGTATCGCTGATCGGCCAACCAGGTATTGCCATTTTTGTCTACCCATTGTTCGCAGCCGACATTAATTCGCCAACTCGACGGAGTAGCAAGGACAGTGTTATATGGAATGTAGAAAAATGTTAGTGATACAACAAACAACATCAACCCAAAATAGCGTTTCATAAAAAAACTCCAGATTTATTTAAATGTGTGAAATAATATACAGGCAAGCACGCACATTTGACGAACCGGAAATTATCCGAATACTTGGTACACTGTTTTAAAAACCTTTGTAGCGTTCATGAATATCGTTTCCAAATTCCCAAGGCGAAGCCTTCATCCTGAGTCCCAACGCGTCGGGAAAGGCTGAAATTTCATGGTTCGACAGAGTGTTTATCCTGAGCCTGACGAAGGACTCACCATGAAGCTACGCTGATTAAATCCTGCATAAAAATGTGAAACGCTGTACTTAGCAATTTAAAATTAATCCATCAACAATCCACATTCACAGGAGGACGTGTGAAGAATTTCAAGTTTTACCTGCCATTTATTTTTCTCTCATTATTTTTAACCACACAGGCACGTGCATTCAATCCTAATTATCGGCACTATTCGAATTTCCTGCTGGCACCGTCCGAAACATTTCAAAAAGGCATTTTGGGCTATCAAAATCCAGCAATGGTAAGCACGCTACAGCAAAGCGAAATGTTATTTCGTTGGACAACCGACATTTCCCGTTACACAAATATCGATTCATGGGGACTATTTTCAAGCTTTCCTCATTTGGGATTCGGTGTCATTAATACTCCGTACACCGCGGATAATGGGAAATCTAAAAATTTGCGTGATTACCGCGCCTATTTAGGGTTGGGTGACCAAACATTTGCACTGGGATTCGGTTTGGGGATTCAGACTGGCAGAGGGAAATCCGCCAAATTTTATCAATTCGGTTCGGTCATCCGCCCGATTAAATATCTCTCACTTGGTCTTTCCGGCACAACAAATATGAGCATTAAACAGTATGTAGGCCGAATGTCTGTTGGTGTTCGACCTTTCGGTACAGATCGGTTGACTTTATTGGGAGAATATGCCAAAGAACGTGAAACTTCCGGAATCGAAAAAATGTGGAGTGTTGGTGGCGCTGCCCAGGTATTTCCGGGACTAAACATCATCGGCCGTATGTTTGATGATGATTCCTATAGTCTGGGTGTGGAATGGAGTCTTGGCTTTTCCAGCCTGGGTGGGCAAATGATTCGTCCGGATAAAGGCAAGAGTCAGGCATTGTACAGCGTACGAATGGGGGGCAACGAATATAATGTATTTGATCAAACAATTCTAAAAAAACGACAATACGTAACGTATGAATTAAGGCATGGTGTCAGTTATCGAAAATACAAATATTTTTCATCAAATAAATATAGTTTATTAGAGCTGTTAACAAGTCTTGATCAAGCAATTAAGGATCCCGCAATCGCAGGTGTTGCCTTAAATCTTTCTGATATGCGTATGTCCCCGGAAATGGTTTGGGAAGTACGTGAAAAGTTGAAAGCTGTTCGTGCTGCTGGCAAGCATGTTATTGTTTACTTCAATGACGCTGGCATGACGACTTATCATCTGGCAAGTGTGGCAGATAAGATTGTCATGGACCCGATAGGCACACTATTGCTCAATGGAAATCTGATGGGACGCACCTACTATAAAAATCTTTTGGAGAAAGTCGGACTTGGTTTTCAGGAATGGCGTTTGTTTACACACAAAACAGCCAATGAATCATATTCACGTACGGATATGTCAGAAGCTGACAAGGAACAGCGCATGGATCTGATTCAGGCCAGGTATAATGTTATTAGGAATGATATTTGTAAATCACGGGATTTTACACCTACATTTTTTGATTCGTTGATTGATAACAATTTTGTAATGACTCCTGAAGAGGCATTTGATTATGGTATGGTTGATACGTTAACACGGTGGACGAGTCTTGAAAAAGTTATTCAGGGAATTGAAAAAAGTAAAAAGCAGATGATCACCTCCGATGGATTGGCTAATCAGCAAATTTCACCACGTCATTGGGGAGCATTGCCACGAATCGCAGTTGTTTATGCGCTGGGCGTTTGTGATGTCGACAAAGGAATCCAGGCACGCCGTTTGGAGCGAATATTCTTCAAATTGGCTAAAAGTCACTCGATCGATGCAGTTGTGCTACGCGTTGATTCACCTGGTGGTGATGCCTATGCGTCTGATCTGGTGGCTGAGGCGATGAAAAAATGTGCTGAAAAAAAACCTGTACTTGTCAGCCAGGGATACGTTGCAGCCTCTGGCGGCTACTGGATTTCTATGTGTGCCGATACAATTGTTGCGGCACCATTCACAATTACCGGATCAATCGGAGTGATTGGCGGGTGGTTGTGGAACAATGGAATTGGCGAAAAATTGGGACTCACATCCGACCATGTCCAAATCGGGAAGCATGCTGATTTGGGATTTGGAGTTCAACTTCCCTTGATTGGTGTTCCGATTCCTGATCGAAATCTAACACAAGATGAGCAGCAACGCGTTGAGTTAATGATTCGTAGTTTCTATAATGATTTTGTGAGCAAGGTTGCAGCGAATCGTGGTCAACGCAAAGAACATATTGAGTCGATCGCACAGGGACGAGTCTGGCCGGGCACAGATGCACAGTTAAAAGGATTGGTTGATGAAATCGGCGGTCTGGAAACAACCATCGTTTTAGCGAAACAGGCAATTGGCTTAAATCCTAAAGATGAAATTGAAATTATCGAACTGCCGGGAATGAAAGCATTCAACCCGGATATCTTTACGCCATCATTGGTTAAAACTAAATTGAATAATCGGGACACTTCTTTTGAACTTGATTATCTGGAAATGATTCAACAGTTTCCGGGAAGACCATTGCCAATTGCATCGCCGGATTTAATTCCTGAAGAATAAAAAAAGCGCTGTCTATTACAGACAGCGCTTTGAAGGAAGGAGAAGAGTAACGTAACTTACATTCCGTTGATATTGATGCTGCCACCTGACGTTCGCAGCGTAATAAGCGGGCCACCGCCATTAATTGACCCATGCAATTTTTCTTTTTTAATAACACCACTTACGGTTATTGGTATATCCACCCGAACACTGCCTCCCGAAGTGGAAGCATCAATGTCAGCCTTTGTATCTTTTGGAATATCCAACGTAATGCTGCCACCGGAGGTTTTTAATGAAAACGGTCGATCTATTGATCCCATGGCTTCCGCATAAATACTGCCGCCAGATGTGCTACCATCAACAGTACCACCAATCTTGCGTAAATTAAGCGGACCGCCTGACGTATAGGCATTTGCATCTTTTCCGACATTTTCCAGCGTGATTCCGCCACCAGATGATTTTGCCCGCGCATTTCCGGTGACGTTCACAGCTTTAACAGAACCACCCGAGGTATTTGCATCCAGATTACCATCGACATCGTCAACGGCTATCGAACCACCGGAAGTATTGATGTCAACATTGCCTTCAATATCGCTTACTTTCATTGAACCACCGGACGTATGCGCATCCAATTCCCCCTGAATACTTGAAACACCAATACTGCCTCCGGAGGTTGAGAGATCAACATTAAATTCTCTCGGCACCATAATATCGAAGTGTACCCGTAAATGATTTGAGCGCCGGAACCAGCTATCTCTATCGCGTAAACGAGCTTCTATTCGAACTCCATTTGAAGATTGATCGTATTCAATTTCGAAATTTTCAAATGCTTCCTCGGCACTACGTCGGTTGAACTTATCCGTCTTTTTGGTCACATCAACCTTGACTTCATCCCGATCCCAACCTGTAACTTCTATCGAACCAATATCCGATTTCAAAGTTAGTGTTTGGCCTTTTTGGACGTTAAAAGTTTTTGTCTCTTGCATCTCATTGGATCCCAATAAAGGCATCGCTGAAAAATGGAGTGCAGTAACAATGCAAATAAAAGAGGCTACTATGAACGACCGAAAAGGTTTATATTTATACATCACAATCCTCCTATTTTTTTAATGCTTAATTAAAATCAAATTTCCTTTTTCTGAGCGAATTTAATTTTGATATCTCACGATTTATGTAATGCCTTGACTTCATTGATTTCTTATAATTGCTTGTGCATGATAAATTGCGTTGTAAAGAAATAAGTTTTCGTTCACATAACAGTAACATTTACGGGTATAAAATTCAAATGTTACTAATTTATTTTCCGGATATCAAGTGTGATGTCATAAACATGAAACAAATTTGCATTAATTAGTTGACGATAAATATTATGATGACCAGTTGAAAATAATGATTAGTTGAAATTTAACGAGTTATCACGGTTCGACTCCGCTCACCGTGAAGTGTGCTCTTAAGCCTGAGCGGAATCGAAAGCGATTATTTCAACTGGTCATTAGTACAAATACATCATTATTACATGTCGAATGAATTGCTCGCATTTGTAAATTATAGTTGCTTTTTTTCAAAGAAATATTTAATATCATGTTCTTTTAACAAAAGGACTATGGAGTATGAATTACAATAAAAAATATATTTTGGCAGTTGCAAATGTTAGTGTTTTCATTAACGGTATTATTCTTACTATTTTGGGCACAGTAATGAATTACGTAATTGACGATTACAATTTAACATTAACAACTGCTGGCTCAATAATCACAATTTTAAATTTTGGATTAATTATCGGGATTTCTATTCTTGGACCTATTATTGATGGCCAGGGATTTAAACGTATTTTTATTCTTGGTCTGATAATTGTAAGCTCCAGTCTTGCTGCCATTGCCTTAACAAGTAATTTAATGATACTCCGAATCGGTTGCTTTTTAATTGGATTGGGAGGAAGTATAATAAGCGGAGTTTCCAACACGCTTGTTGCGGATGTGTGTGATGAGAGTGAAAAAAATTGGCATATCGGTTTGTTAGGATTTACTTTTACATTAAGTGCGGTGGGGCTTCCGTTTATTATGCAATCTGCACTTACCAGGATGAGTTATGGGATAGTGTTTTTGTCTATCACTATTTTAATGCTATGCTTTGTCTTTGTATCGGCTCGAATACGGTATCCCGGACCTAAATGGAATCAGGGATTGCCAATTAAAGAAGGCATTGGGCTGTTAAAAAATACAACACTTCTATTTATCGGTTTTGTTTTATTTTTCCAATCTGGTATGGAGACAATTTTTGCAAACTTTACGACAGTATTTATTCACCAATCATTTGCTGTCCCAAACGAATTGGCAACATCCTATCCTGCATATTTTTGGATAGGCATGCTTGCTTCACGGGCTGTGCTAACCAGCATTTTGCGATCGATTAACATTATATCAATAATTTATTTAAGCATCGGCATTGTTTTATCGGGTTTGACACTTTTAGGTTTTGCGCATAATCCGCCGCTGGCAATCATCGGCTTGATTCTTTGCGGTCTTGGACTAGGAAGTGGTTTCCCGGCATTTACGATGATTACGACCACATTGGTACGACAATTATCAGGAACTGCTATAAGCATTATCTTTTTCATTGCGCTTATTGGTGGAACAAGCATTGCATTTTTTATTGGTGCAATGAGTGATTTTATTACTATCCGTACCACGTTTCAAATTTTTATTCCTTTATTTCTAGGTATGTACTTGTTATTTTTCATGCAAGTCGCCCGTAAAATACGAATGATCTGACATTAAAAACGAAATGCAGATACCTTTTACTCTGCTATCGTCGGAGTGAAGCACTGACAGGAACGATATCTCATTTGCCTAATTTGGATTAAATTGAGTTTTTTATTGGCATTCACTATATTTTTTTTTATATTAGTGTTTTGAATTAAATTTTATGAATGTCAATAAACATGAAGAATCCGTTAATCATAAAACATGCTCAAAAATTACTTTGTCCCACTGATTTTCACGGAGGGTTCGGACAACTCGATATTATTGAAGATGGGGCAGTGGTTTGTCGAAAAGATATAATTGTCTGGGTTGGAAAAACATCCGATATTCCACCTGACTATGAAAATGAAAACTGTCAGGTTATTAATGCTTCAAACAAACTAGTCGCTCCGGGATTTGTTGATTGTCATACGCATCCGATCTTTTCAGGAACCCGCGAACATGAATTTGTAATGCGATGCCAGGGCAAATCCTATCGTGAAATAGCCGAAGCCGGAGGGGGAATCCGCTATTCGGTACGAATGTTACGAACTGCATCGGAAGAAGAATTATTAATCGATGCTATTCCCCGGTTGAACCGATTCTTATCGACAGGCACAACAACTATTGAAGCGAAAAGTGGCTACGGGCTTTCGATTGATAATGAAATAAAAATGCTTCGTGTCATTCGCAAATTGAATGAAATCCACCCGATTGATATAGTACCCACCTTTCTTGGCGCCCATGAACTTCCGGATGAGTATCGGGATCGACGGCGCGATTATATTGATTTGGTCATTCATGAAATGATTCCAATGGTCGCCGAAGAAAAATTAGCGGTATTTTGTGATGTGTTCTGCGAAGATCATGTGTTTACGGTTAACGAATCAGAAGAAATTTTGCAGGCTGCACTCAATGCCGGTCTGAAAATTAAAATTCATGCCGATCAATTAACATCAAGCCATGGAGCTGCGATGGCTGCATCGCTGGGAGCCGTATCTGCCGATCATTTGGACTATAGCGATTCAAACACGGTGGAACAATTAAAACAACATGGCGTTATACCTGTGTTGTTGCCGGGAGCGGTGTTTTTTCTCGGGCTCTCGCACTATGCAAATGCCCGATCAATGATTGATTCTCAGTTGCCGGTGGCAATTGCCACGGATTTTAATCCCGGAAGTTGTACTATTCAATCAATGCCACTTATCGCATCAATTTCGTGTATTTACATGCATATGACTCCAACGGAAACCTGGATTGCATCAACAATCAATGCAGCGAAATCTGTTTGTCTGGAGCAAAAAATTGGTAGTTTATCTGTAAACAAACAGGCTGATATAATAATCTGGGATATCCCCAATGAAAATTTTATGCCTTACAGTTTCGGCAACACTTCCATTGACAACGTTGTTAAAAATGGTGACCTTCTAAAAACATAGTGCTTTCAAAATTAGCATAATTAAATTATGAATGAAACCGAGGACAATTCATGAAACAAATATGGTTCATTTTTTTATTAGCAGCTATATTTATTGGCGGATGTTCAAAAGATAAACCATTTCCGCTCGATCCTAATACCGGGACGCACCCGGTAGAAATATCGATTCTTCAACCGGCAAATGTTGATTTTACATTCTCGAATCGTTTAAATCTTGGGAGTGCACAGCATTTATATTTGGGTACATTCAGGGGTGGTGAGTACAAATCACGAATATTACTCGAATTTGTCGGTTTACCCGATACTGTTGAATATCAATCAGCTCAAATTATCCTTTACAAGCAAGCGGTTTTAGAAGATACAGTTGGTTCTTTTACTGCACAATTATTCCAGTTAACCAGTGATTGGGATGAATATGAGGCTAAGCAGTGGTCTGAAATTGGTGCGGATTCTTCAACGATGCTGGCAGAAAGCGAAATAAATGTCGCGGTCGATGATTCGATTCTTTTTAATATTAATCCCGGTCTTGTCGCGCAATGGGCAGATACAAATGATGCGACGGAAAACAATGGAATCTGGATTCAACCTGTGAATGCTGAGCTAATGGTCGATTTCTATACTAAAATTTATACCGCCAGCGGGTTGGCTCCAATATTACATGTAGAGTATTTAAATGATGGCGAACTTGAAAGTCAGGATATTTTTGCATCCAAAGATTTGTCGATCGTGACCACTGATTTTACGGATTTAAATCAGGATCGTTTGCAAGTGGGTAAAGGGATTGCATTCGAAAGCTATATCAAGTTTAATTTAGATCAGGTCCCCGATACAAACGCTACTATCAGTAAAGCGGAACTTCGCCTTGTCGTCGACCGGAGCGCTTCGTTGCTGGAAGGATATGGAATTTCAAGTCTAATTGCGGAAATCGTCGGGAATGACAATCCGAGTCCTGGCAATGTTGAAATCGATTCACTTTATGCTTCATATAGCTATAGCTCAACAGTCGATGATACGGTTTACTTTCAACTCAGGCCAATATTCCAAACCTGGCTCTCCTTTCCCGATGAAATTAAAAATCGCGGACTATTGCTTGGCTTAAGCAATCCAAATGAATCACTGGCTCGCATCTCATTTTATTCATCCAAAGCTGATACTGCACTTGCACCGCGAGTTAAACTTGTATATTCTTTACCTCCCAATGCACAATAAGAAATGAAGAGGCTAATCAATGAATATGTCAAAACAATTGAATTTTATACTTATGCTACTACTGCTAAGCGGAGCAATTATAGCTGTATCTCCCGTTCAGGCAGGATCGTATTATAATATTGATCGTGTTGGAAATTTTATTGGTTATCAATACGCAGATGCGTTCGGACGCGGAGGAACATCAATTGGAATACAAGATAATGTTTCAATCAACTCAAATAATCCTGCCAACCTATATGCAATTAATATAACTCGGATATCAGCTACTTTTTCATCCGAATCCATATCTGCTAAATCTGCTACTGCTACAGGAAATTATAACTACTCTAGTTTGCGCAATGTTCGGTTATCCATTCCAATTTGGGTTGATAAATGTGTAATTTCACTTGGTCTTATGCCTTTGACCCGAAATGAATATTCTGCAGAAACGGAGAGCAAGCTGGATGATGGCAGTCGATATTTTATGGAAATTGAAAACTCCGGCGGTCTTAATCAGGCTCAGGCGGGATTTTCTGCTGTTGTGAATAAATGGTTTTCATTTGGTCTGGTGATGAATTATAACTTTGGTAAGATTCAGGAAACTAATAAAATTGATTATGTATCCAGTGTTTTTAAAGATGCTAACGATCGTATTATAACAAATATTTATGGTGCAAGCTTTAAAACTGGTATGCTGTTACATATTACACCCGATCTTACATTCGGTGCAACTTATACAGCGCCAAGCGATCTGAATGCCCATAGTAAGATTCAATATACATTTAGCACAGTTAAAACTTTATTAAAAGAAAAACTGCAATTACCGCAGAGCTGGGGACTGGGTGCATCATATACGGTACATAAGAACGTACGATTTTCAGGTGATTATCAGAATCGCCCCTGGAATAGTATGAAAATATTTGGGAAACCCATAGCGAATATTAATTCCGGCTATAATTTTAATTTAGGTGTTGAGTTGCTTGGTAACACAAATAAATTAGAAAAAGGTCTTAAGAAAATTACATATCGAGCCGGTTTTGCCTATGAACAACTAAATATTAAAACGGAAACTAATAATAATGTAAACGAAATTCTTGGCATGATTGGATTTGGAATTCCGTTCTATGGTGGTTGGGGAAACATAGATTGTGGATTCGGCTATGGCAAACGTGGCGATTTATCAACAAATCCGGTTGAAGAGACCTTTGTGAAATTTCTGGTGAATATCAGCGGTGGAGAAAAATGGTTTGTTCGTTCGAAAAAATGATGATGCCTGCAAACTTTTTTCTTGATTTTTATCAATATTTTTGTTAAACTTAATATTTAAATTAAAAATCCTTTATATTTTATCTGTAATTTTGTGCTCAACCTAAGGAGGAGAGGAGCAAATGAGTAAAATGATGCTACACCGAATTATCCTTGTGGTACTTATTTCCACAATTGCTGTTGGAGTGATGTATTTTTCAGGCTGTGCTCCAACCGTTCCTCAACAAAAAACCGTCAGTCCCGAACGCCAGAAAGCAATACAAGATTCCATCACAAAAGCATACAAATTTGAGCTCATGAAACAGTGGAGCACAGGTTACGAATATTACAAACAACCTGAATCAAAAGCACGCGCCATCCGCCCCTTCCGTAAGGTAATGGAACTTGATACAATTGATATGTTCAAAGATGTGTATGCATTTCTTTCCGATTGTTATTTTTCTGTTGGCGCTGTGGATTCTGCTGAAATGGTATTAACGCGTGGTATTGAAAAATATCCGGATAATGTGGGGCTGCTGAGAAATCGTGCATACATATTGGCAGCTAAAGAAATGCTCAATGAAGCAATCGCTGATTATGAAAAAGTGGTCGAACTGGATGGAACGAAGGCAGACGACTGGAAACGCCTGGGACAACTATATATTCGTACGAATGAAATCGAAAAAGCAAAAACCGCTTACGAAAAAATTGTAGCGTTAGATCCCGATGATAAAGACGCGCAGACCAAACTGGCAACGCTTTACATGTCAACCGGTGATGCGGATGCATATCTAAATCAATTGATCGAAGCCGAAAAGCGCGATCCCAATAATACTCAAACTATGTATGACCTGGCGAGTGAGTATTATAAGCGTCAGGAATACAAAAATGCGATTACAAAATTTAATGAATATCTGGCGAAAAAACCGGATGATTATTTTGCCATGGAAACGCTTGGTATGGCATACTATGGTGACGGACAGTATCGATCCGCGATTGCCACATACAAAAAAATCGTAGCGGCAAAACCAAAAGAGAAGAAAATCTACTGTGATATTGCAACAAATTATCGGATGCTTGGAGAGTTACGAACCGCTCGCACATGGGCAAATAAAGCGATTGCAATTGATAAGCAATTTGGTCTCTCCTATATTGTTATTGGTGAAGTATACGAAAGTGCTGTTGATCAATGCCTGAAAGAAGGCGGCGGCACTGCAAAGTTCATGGACAAACTTGTTTATAGAGCTGCTTATCAACAGTATAAGTTGGCCGCCCGTGATTTGCAGTATGTCGATGAAGCAGACCGTAAAATGAATTATTTGAAAGATTATTTACCTACGAAAGAAGATGAATTTTTTAATAAAGATAAAAAAGAAGCCAATGGCTTATATAAAGTAACAAAAGATTGTTATAAATGGATTGCTGATAGTTTATAAAGATGACTTGAAGTATGTTCCGCTCTGATATTTTAGTAAATGATTAGTGAAAGGTATGTGAATTGGAAAACCTGAAATATATTGATCCCGAAGTTTATCATGCGATTTCCGATGAAATTAATCGTCAGGATGATAAGTTAGAGTTAATTGCGTCCGAAAATTTTGTCAGCCTGGCTGTCCTGGAAGCCATGGGACAGGTAATGACAAATAAATATGCTGAAGGATATCCCGGAAAGCGTTATTACGGCGGATGCGTATTTGTTGATGTCGCTGAAGATTTGGCACGTGAACGAGCAAAAAAATTGTTTGGAGCGGAACATGCGAATGTTCAACCCCATGCCGGTTCTCAGGCAAATATGGCTGCTTTTTTTAGCTTTGCCAATCCCGGTGATACAGTCATGGGGATGAACTTGAATCATGGCGGCCACTTAACACATGGAAGCCCCGTAAATTTTTCCGGCCGATTTTTTAATATTGTTTCCTATGGTGTGAACCGTGATACCGGTTACATCGATATGGATGAAGTTGAGCGACTTGCCTTAAAAGAAAAACCCAGTTTAATCATTATCGGTGCAAGTGCGTACGGTCGCGAAATTGACTATAAGGCATTTCGCGAAATTGCAGATAAAGTCAATGCCAAGGTTGTTGCGGATATTGCCCATCCTGCAGGCTTAATTGCTGCCGGCTTAATAAAAAGCCCGATACCTTGGTGTCATGCAGTAACGACGACAACCCATAAAACGCTACGCGGTCCAAGAGGGGGAATGATTCTTGTTGGTAAAGATGTCGAAAATGATATGGGAGTCACTACCCCTAAAGGTCAATTGAAAACATGGGGACAGATTATTGATTCCAATGTGTTTCCTGGTTTTCAAGGCGGACCGTTAATGCATGTTATTGCAGCAAAGGCTGTGGCATTTAAAGAAGCGCTCGAGCCAGAATTCAAGAATTATTCTCAACAAGTCATTAATAACGCTAAAACACTGGCTCAATACCTTGTTGATAAGGATTATCAAATTGTATCAGGCGGGACCGATACTCATCTGATGCTGATCGACCTGCGTAACAAAGGGATAACCGGTAAAAAAGCTGAAACCGTTCTCGATCAAGCGGGAATAACAGTCAACAAAAATATGGTTCCTTTCGACGATCAATCACCATTCATTACAAGTGGCATTCGAATTGGGACTCCTGCAGCTACTACACGAGGGATGAAAGAAGATCAAATGAAGGAAATCGGCAACCTTATCGACAAGGTCATCCGTAATGCCGATGATACAGCTATTATTGATCAGGTACGTTCCGATATCTATAACTTATGTCAAAAGTTTCCCCTTTACCCAAAAATCGCTAACTAAAATAAAAAAGAGGGAAAATGCGTTGTCCATTTTGTCACTTTGATGATAGTAAAGTGATCGACTCGCGAACTAAGAGCAATGGAACCGTTATTCGTCGGCGTCGTATGTGCAGTTCTTGCGGTAAACGATTTACCACAAAAGAAGTGATGGAAGAACCACCATTGCTTGTTATCAAGGCCGATCAAAGTCGTGAGCCATTTGATCGATCAAAACTAAAAAAAGGAATCATGATGGCGTGCACAAAGCGCCCGATTTCTGCCGAAATTATTGATGAAATTACCAATAAAATAGAGCAAAGTTTACGGGAACGTGCGCTTGACGAAATTGAATCTCACGAAATCGGTCGACACGTCATGAATCACTTGAAACGCCTGGATCAGGTGGCTTATGTCCGGTTTGCGTCTGTCTATCGCAATTTTCAGGACAAAGAAGAATTCCTGTCCGAACTCAAAGAACTGTAAACATCCTTGCGGTATACCATTTTAAATTACCAATAAATTTGTTTGCAGGTATCTGCTTAAACAAGGTGCATATCTGCTTTTTTTTTCATTTATCTGCTACCATTGAGGTAATATGTGGTTTAAATCAAAATCCTTTAAGGGTGGTGTACATCCACCCGAAAACAAAGCATTTTCTGATAACAAAGTCATCGAAAAGCTACCCTTACCCGAACGCGTTGTTATTCCTTTAGCCCAGCATATTGGAGCTCCGGCTGAACCAATCGTATCTGTTGGTGATGAAGTAAAGACCGGACAAAAAATTGGTCAATCAAAAGGATTTGTATCCGTACCATGTCATGCTTCGATTTCAGGTATAGTAAAAAAAATTGAGCCTCGTCCGCATCCCGTAGGTGGTGATGTTCTGGCTATCGAAATTGAAGGGGATGGTAATGATATTATGAGCCAGGATTTTGATTTCAATCCCGATTATATGGTGCAAAGCGTTGATGAGATGAAAGAAAATATTCTGGAAGCCGGTATTGCCGGTATGGGGGGCGCAACGTTCCCAACCCATGTCAAATTATCTCCTCCGCCAGATAAAACGATAGATACCCTCATTTTGAACGGTGCTGAATGCGAGCCGTTCTTGACCTCCGATGCACGTTTGATGATTGAATTCCCAAAAGAGATCATCGAAGGTCTGCGGATACTAATGAAGATTTTGAATTGCAAGCGGGGATATATTGCGATTGAAAAAAACAAACCGAATGCAATCAGCTTGTTTCACAAGCTTATAAATGATTCTAAACAGAGTGATATTAATGTTGTTGGTTTAAAAGTTAAATACCCTCAGGGTGCAGAAAAGCAATTGATAAAAGCCATCGTTAATCGAAATGTTCCGGCAGGTGGCTTGCCAATGGACGTCGGCTGCCTTGTGCAAAATGTGGGAACCGCTAAAGCTGTGTACGATGCAATATCCAAGAAGCTGCCACTTATTGAACGTGTCGTTACAGTCACAGGTAAAGGTATTAAGGAACCGAAAAACGTTTTGGCTCGAATCGGTACGCCATTTCAACAAGTCATTGATTTCTGTGGTGGTTTGACAGATGATGCTGCCAAGATTATTAATGGTGGCCCAATGATGGGAATTGCGCAGTTTGATTTGGAGGTACCTGTAATAAAAGGAACATCCGGTATTGTTATTTTAAATACAAAACAAGCAATCCTGCCTCAGCCCCAACCATGCATTAGTTGTGCACGATGTGTGGATTCCTGCCCCATGGGACTTATGCCGAATTACCTGGCAACTTTAGTTGAAAATCAAAAATTTGAGCAGGCAAAAGAATTTAATATCAAGGATTGTATTGAATGCGGAAGCTGTTCGTACGTCTGTCCTTCGAAAATCAGACATGTACATTTATTTAAATTTGGAAAAATGCACGTAGCAAAAATGATGAAACCCGCTGCTTAATACACAACCAGTTTTTGGGATGACTAAATTTAGTCAGGAATGAATTTTATGGAACCAAAATTTTACGTTTCATCTTCACCGCATATAACAGATAACGAGTCTATCCCCAAAATTATGTATGGCGTTATGTTATCATTAATTCCGGCAACTGCCGGGGCCATTTATTTTTTTGGGATTCGTGCAGGGTGGATTATTTTATTGTCCATTGTATCCGCAATGGCAACAGAAGGAATTCTGCAGAAGCTAATGAAAAAGTCAGTGACAATTAAAGATGGAAGTGCAATGGTTACTGGAATTTTGTTGGCATTCAATCTTCCGGCAGAAGTTCCATGGTGGATACCTGTCATCGGTTCCGTCTTTGCTATTGGGATCGGGAAAATCCCGTTTGGCGGGCTCGGATACAATCCTATGAATCCCGCATTATTAGGACGCGCTTTCTTATTAGCATCATGGCCAACACATCTCACGATTTTTAAAACAATTCCCAGAGGTGGTACCATCTCTGGTATCGATGTTATTACCAATGCAACTCCATTAAATGTGTTTAAAATAGCGAAAGCTTCCATTCTTGCCGAACAAGTTCAGGATTACGATGTTGCCATCCGGCAGTTGTATGATTCATATTCAAATTTATTTGTTGGTAGAGTTGGCGGTTGTCTTGGAGAGACATCTGCATTATTGCTTCTCATCGGCGCGCTGTATTTAATTTATAAGCGTTACATCAGTTTGAAAGTACCGGTTAGTTATATTCTTACAGTTGCATTGCTATCATGGATTTTCGGCGGTACCGAAGGATTTTTCTCGGGCGATCCATTATTCCATGTATTGGCGGGAGGCCTGATATTAGGTGCTTTTTTTATGGCGACAGATATGGTGACGTCGCCGGTTACTGCAAAGGGGCGAATAATTTTTGGTATCGGATGTGGGGTGATCACTGTAATAATCCGATTGGTTGGTGGTTATCCTGAAGGTGTGTCGTACTCAATTCTATTAATGAATCTGACCGTCCCACTCATAAACCGGTACACACGTCCGAAAGTATTCGGGGAGGTAAAACGTTCATGAATGATATTGTAAAATTAGGTGGTATTCTGTTGCTGTTTTCAGCAATCGCCGGAGGTGCACTTTCGGTTGTAAACGCAATTACCAAACCGCGCATTGAATTGCAAAAAAAGCTTGTTCTGGAGCGAGCATTGACGACGGCATTACCAATGGCCAATAAAGATGCAATCGTTCCGGTGGAACAGGATAACATGCTTTACTATAAAGGCTATAAAACTCCTGATAAACAGGACTTGGTCGGTTATGCATTTGTCGCCAGTGGAAAAGGCTATTCCAGTACCATTGAAACGATGGTTGGTGTAGATACGACATTTACCATAACAGGACTTTCAATTCTGCAGCAAGTGGAAACACCGGGTCTGGGTACCAAAATCGAAGAAGTACGCTATGGCGAATCGACTCCCTGGTTTCAGGATCAATTTGTTGATAAAACCTGGAACGGTCTAGCTGTTGATAAAGATGGGGGAAATATTACATCGATAACGGGGGCGACGATTTCGTCTCGTGCGGTCACTAAATCAATACATGATGGTTTAAAACAGCTCGAAGCAACGGTTCGACAACATCATTCGGATATGTGAGAATTGAAAGGATTGTAGCATGTCGATTTCGAAAGAATTATTTAAAGGATTTTATAAAGAAAACCCGGTTTTTCGCTTGGCGCTCGGGCTATGCCCTACGCTCGCAGTGTCGAATTCGGTTCAGAATGCCGTTGGAATGGGGGCTGCAGTTACGTTTGTGCTGATTTGCTCCAATGTAATTGTATCAATGATTCGGCATGGAGTTCCCAAGAAAATTCGTATTCCAATCTATATTGTTGTTATCGCGACTTTTGTAACAATCGTCGATTTAGTTATGGCGGGTTTTGCCCCGGCATTACATAAATCGCTCGGAATTTTTGTGCCATTGATTGTTGTAAACTGCATTATCCTTGGCCGAGCTGAAGCATTCGCCGGAAAGAATAATGTGGGACGCTCATTCATTGATGGACTTGGGATGGGGATCGGATTCACGTTAGCATTAATGGCATTAGCAATTGTAAGGGAACTTTTGGGAGATGGCAAATTGTGGGGTATTCCGGTACTAAGCAGTGGCTACGAACCTGTTTTAATCTTCATTTTGCCCCCAGGCGCATTTTTAACGCTTGGCTTATTTCTTGGTTTTTTCAACTGGTTAGATATCAAAATGCAAAAGTAACGGAAATTTGGAGGAAACGTGGAAATCAAAGCGTTGCTTATAATCGCTGTTAATGCAATATTTATATATAATTTTGTTTTATCGCGCTTTCTTGGCATTTGCCCATATATTGGAGTTTCAAAAAATATCGATTCAGCAATCGGGATGGGATTCGCTGTCGTATTTGTAATGACACTTGCATCGATGGCTACCTGGCTGATTGATTTTTATTTGTTGCGCCCAACGGAATCGAATATATTTTACATACTATTTAATTTTAAAGAACCACCCGATCTGATGTATTTAAAAACGATTGCCTTCATTCTTGTAATCGCATCACTGGTGCAATTCGTTGAAATGGTCATTCAAAAAATGAGTCCAGGGCTTTATAAATCGCTTGGCATTTATTTGCCATTAATCACGACGAACTGTGCAATTTTGGGCGTCACGCTTATTAATCTGGATGCCAATTATTCATTCATCGCCAGCATTGTTCATGGCTTTACCGCAGGTCTCGGGTTTACCCTTGCGCTGGTATTGATGGCCGGCATTCGTGAAAATCTGGATATGGCGCCGGTTCCCAAACCATTAAAAGGTGCACCGATTGCGTTTATTATGGCAAGTCTTATGTCAATCGCGTTTCTTGGCTTTTCCGGACTTAAAATCGGCTGAAAATGGAAAACGAAATTAAAAGTGATGAACAGCCCATTAATTCCGGGCAACAGAGTACGCAAGAAAAAGAAGAAAAGGTCATGCCTTTTCTCGATCATCTGGAAGAGCTCCGTTCCAGAATGTTGAAGTCAATAGTTGTTCTGTTTGTCACGACAATTGTGTGCTATTTTTTTTCACCGGACATTGTGGCGTTTTTGACGAAGCCGTACCCGGATAAATTAATATTCCTTGCACCGCAGGAAAGTTTTATTGTTCACATCAAAATTTCTCTCTTTGCGGGATTGTTCCTGAGTCTACCGGTTATTTTTTATCAATTATGGCAGTTTGTTGTTCCCGGTCTTTTAGAAAAAGAACGGAAGTATGTACCGCTAATTGTATTCTTCTCCACGGCATTCTTTTTGCTCGGATCTTCATTTTGTTATTATGTTATTATACCATTTGGTTTAAAATTTCTGTTAGGTTGGCAGACGGAAAATTTACAACCCAGCGTTGCTATTCGGGAATATCTGAAATTTGTAACTATGTTGGTGCTTGTTTTTGGTATTGTATTTGAACTGCCATTGTTGTCATTCTTTTTATCTAAAATGGGAATGTTAACGCCACAGTTTTTAAGAAGAAATCGAAGATATGGCATAGTAATAACTTTTATTATTGCCGCAATTCTTACCCCCCCAGATGTTGTTACTCAACTTTTACTTGCCGGTCCACTGTTATTGCTGTATGAAGTAAGTATTTGGGTCTCTTACTTTATTACGAAAAAGAACGTCAAGGCCAGCGAAGAGTCGGATACATAAAGATGGCCGTAAAACGGAAAGAAACACTGAAATTATACGGCAAGGTAGATCTGCACATTCATTCGTACTTTTCAGACGGCTCTTTTTCTCCAGAAGAAATCATTCGTCGTGCCTCAATCGCTGGATTAAGAGCAATTAGCATTGCTGATCATGATAATGTGAAAGCGATTGATCCTGCGTTTCAAGCAGCATCAGTATTTAATATTGAATTTATCCCCGGGATTGAAATAAGTGCCCGTCATGAAGATTTTGACCTGCATATGCTCGGATATTTCTTTGATCATAAAAATCAAGAATTACTGGAATATATCAAGGTCTTTCAGCATGAGCGAAAAACACGCGCTGCTAAAATTGTGGAACGACTCAATGATGTGGGTGTGCCTATTTCCATTAATGATGTAATTGCCAAAGCAGGAGAAGGCGCAATTGGCCGGCCTCATTTGGTAGATGTACTTGTCGAGCAAGGATATGTGAAAAGTCATGCGGAAGCGTTTGAAAAGTATTTGGGAGACCAGTGTCCTACCTATGTGCCAAAATTTAAAATATCTCCTGAAGAAGCGATTCAAATTATTCATCATGCACAGGGCCTAATATTTATTGCACATCCCGGACTCGATCTGAATGAAAGTGGAGTCTATGAACTGATTAAAATGGGTGTCGATGGTATTGAAACAATTCATACCAGGCATATGCCCAGTGATACGTTTTATTATCGTGATATCGTGAATAAATACAAATTATTGGAATCAGGCGGATCTGATTGTCATGGTGACCGCAGGGAAGATGTCGCTTTAGGGAAAGTTGATGTAAGTTATCGACTTGTTGAAAAAATGAAATCCAGGATTAGAGAGTTATATCCCAATCATCATCTTGTCAGAAGCGAAGCGCGGGAGTAAAAAGAATGAAAACATAATCATGAAAACTTGTTTAAGATAATAAAAATTGTTTTCCAAATACAATAACAATGAGTTCACTCTAAAAAGAGCGTAGCCACGAATTTCAC
>JAFGDW010000192.1 GCA_016931935.1 Candidatus Zhuqueibacterota bacterium
AAGATGGTAGTAATAAAAATTGAAATCAAATAGCTTCTCAAAATTTTGCAGAGCGCAGAGCGCAAAGAGCATAGCAAAAGCACAAATTTATCGCTATACTCCATGCACTATGCACTTTGCACATATAGCTTTACCATCCAATATTGAAAGGATACTGTATTTAAATGTCGTCGATTATGTGTACAGGAGGAACCCACCATGCCAATTTATGAGTATATTTGCAACGCGTGCGGGAAACATCTGAATTTCCTTGTGTTGAATCTGAATACTTTTTCGCCAAAATGTAATGCCTGCGAGAGTACCGATCTGAGAAAAATCATGTCGCGCTTTCGGGCGGTGGAATCTGATGAAAGCCGTATGGATCGCTTGGCTGATCCTGCCAAATGGGGTGATCTCGATGAGAACGATCCAAAAAGCATGGTTAAATTTATGAAAAAAATGGGTAAAGAAATAGGCGATGAGATGGGCGAAGATTACGATCAACTCATTCAGGAGGCGGAAGAAGAAGCCGAAAAAATGGCGGGAGGCAAATCATCCGGCAGTGATGATGATTTGATTGTTCAATAGTAAAATTGTTGTGGTTTAATATATACTGCTTCCGAAGTGGTTTTGAGATTGTCCATAATTTCTTCTCCTTTCAAAGGAGGAGACTAAGAGGAGGTACTTAACGAAAAGAATCTCAAAACCACTTCGATTCAGGTATAATATGGTTTTTCACAAACCAGGTTCATTTAAGGGACCTGGTTTTTATTTCAAACCCCTTTTAATTCGTTTCACAAAATACAAAATACCGACTCTGATGGATGAATTTATCCGGAGTGATTTTTACAAACACACATTTAATTTGGCTGCTGATGGCTACGATAATTCTGCACTCCGTTTCTTCCAGGAAAGTGCAAAGCATATCCCTTCGTTGTTGGAATTAAAGGGCGATGAGCACATTCTGGATATCGCTACCGGCACAGGATACGCGGCATTGGCACTTGCCGAGAGACTGTCGTCTGGTTCAGTAACAGGTATTGATATTTCCGATCGGATGCTCGAGCGTGCAAGACAAAAACGAGATGCACGACAATTACAAAATATTCAATTTATCGAAATGAATATGCAGGATATCAAATTCCCGGATGAATATTTCGATTTAGCCATTAATTCATTTAGTCTGTTTTTCGTGAGAGATATGAAAAAACAGCTTTGCCATATCGCCGACAAAGTAAAAATAAATGGGACTATTCTGATGACAACCTTCGGAGAAAAGTCCTTCTCCGGATTTTCCGATCTCATGATGAAACAGTTTCAACATTATGGTATTGACATACCGGAACTACCTTCAAAACATGTATCAACAGTACACGGATGTACTGCCCTATTTCAAACAGCAGGTTTACGAGAAGTTAAATGTATAGCCATCAATTGTGGTCATTATCTCAACGGAGCATCCGAATGGTGGGATGTCGTTTTCAACGCAGGCTTTCGCGGGTTAATCAATCAACTTTCTCTGTACGAAATGCAAAAATTTAGAGCCGAACACCTGTATGAAGTTAGCAAGTTTGCGACAGAAAAGGGGATATGGCTGGATGTACCGGTATTGTACACTTTTGGCAAGCAGTAAAAAGTAATGTAAACGGACGACAATCAGCTTTCAATCAGTTGAGGTGAAAGCTGATTGCTAAGAAATATCCACTACTTTGCAATATCATCAATCGCCTCAAGTTCATCATTCGTAAAATCGGATTTCGCGATACCATTCACAATCTCTTCAATCTGTTCCGGTTTGCTGGCGCCAATCAGTACAGAGGTGACCTGTTTATGCCGTCCGGCCCAGGCAATCGCCATCTGTGCCAAACTCTGTCCTCGATGTTCAGCGAGTGCTTGTAGCTGTCGTACTTTACCTATTTTATTTTCAGTGATTGCCTCTTTTGGCAGATACGTGCCCAGCTTTGATGCTCGTGATCCGTTCGGAATGCCATCTAAATATTTATTCGTTAACATACCCTGCGCCAGTGGTGAAAAAACAATACTGCCGATACCTTCACTTTCCAGCACATCAAGCAAATGTTTTTCGATCCAGCGTTCAAACATGCTGTATTTGGGTTGATGAATCAGGCACGGCGTACCCATTTTTCGGAGCATTCGGGCGGCGTTGCGGGTTTGCTCATGATTGTACTGGGAAATTCCCACATATAGCGCCTTTCCGCTCCGCACAATATAATCTAGCGCAGCCAGTGTTTCTTCCAGCGGTGTTTCCGGATCTGGACGATGGTGATAGAAAATGTCCACGTAATCCAGGCCCATACGATGCAGACTCTGATCAAGACTGGCAATCAGATATTTACGCGATCCCCAGTTACCATAGGGGCCCGGCCACATATCCCAGCCGGCTTTCGTAGAAATAATCAATTCATCCCGATAACTACGAAGATCGCCGTGCAGGATTCGGCCAAATGTATGTTCTGCCGATCCGGGTGGTGGACCATAATTATTAGCCAGATCAAAGTGAGTAATTCCCATATCGAACGCTTTATAAATCATCGCCCGCGCGTTTTCAAGCGCATCAATGCCGCCGAAATTATGCCACAGGCCAAGCGAAATTGCCGGTAACATCAACCCGCTCTTTCCGCAGCGATTATATTTCATTATGTTGTATCGTGTATCTGATGGAAGATATTTCATAAATATGCCCTCATATATTAATTGATTATTTTCGAATTTTAGCGAAACACTTTTTAATCCAGGCCGTGTACGGGCAACATCTACTCCATATATTTTGTAGCGACGGCTGCGCCAATAATACCGGCCTCATTCAATAATGAAGCTGGTACGATAGGCGCTTTAGTCACAAGATGACTAAAATATTTCTCATCCTTCTTGCTGGCGCCACCTCCAATAATAATCAAATCCGGCCAGAATAGTCGTTCAATTTCGTTAAGATATTTATTAAACCGTTTTGCCCATTTTTTCCAGGAGAGATTTTTGCTTTTTCGCACTGCATCCGATGCATAGGGTTCTGCTTCCCGGCCATTCTTCAAAAAGATGTGTCCCAATTCCGTATTTGGAAGTAAGCGACCATTGGTAAATACAGCCGTTCCGATCCCGGTGCCAATCGTAATTATAAAGACGACACCTTTGTTATCGCGCCCACCACCAAATTCCATCTCAGCGATCGCTGCGGCATCAGCGTCGTTCAGCACACGAGTTTGACAGCCGGTCTTTTTGGTCAGCAAGGTCACAGCATCAACACCAATCCAACTCGGATCGATATTCGCAGCAGTCCGTACTTCTCCATGCTGAATTGCCGCCGGAAAGCCAACTCCCATTTTACCGCTCCAGTTAAAATGATGCACAATTTGTTTAATCGTCTCGGCGACCGCATTAGGGGTCGATGGATCCGGCGTTGGAATCCGGTACCGCTCCCCCATTAATTCACCGGCATCAATATTAATAATAGCCCCTTTTATTCCGGAGCCCCCCACGTCAATTCCCAACGCTTCCATAAAAGGTCCTCATTATTTTGGTTCGTATTAATTTTGTTTTGTGTGAAAATCGTTACTCCTGTAATGAATCCTTACACGCAGATATTTCGAATTGTATGCTCGAAATAAAGTGATTTTCAGATTTGACCTTCATTCCCTTCTTTGTGAAGGAAGGGATTAAGGGAAGGTTCAAAAATGAAAATCTGAAAACCACTTTGGACTTAGTGTAGTTCCCTCAGAATAAATATTTCTTTTGCCACATCGATCGAACACGATGGCAATTGTAGTTAAAGTAGTTATTTATGAGTGTGTATCAAATTGGTGGCATGATCCCCTAATCGTCTGAAAACATGAATTGTGACTAACCACGTCCTTCAGGGCGTGGTGGAAACAAGCAAAAAGTAGCCGGGCTTTAGCCCTTTAATTATATTAGGTGAGTGGCTAAAGCCAAAAAGTTGTTTTATATTTGGGGCTGTATCAAAAGTCAAAATTCGTATAATTTCTTCATGCTGAGCGAAGTCGAAGCATGTTGTTTTATCGTAAGTTATCATCCTTCGACTACGCTCAGGATGAAGCTTGACAAGACTTTTGATACAGCCC
>JAFGDW010000193.1 GCA_016931935.1 Candidatus Zhuqueibacterota bacterium
TCGATTGAACGGTCGTTGGTCAGTTCAATTTTACAAACGCCTTCGGTTGACCAATTTGAAAGATTTTCCATGCTATGAATGACCTGCAAATCATAAACCTTCTTATTGAGCCAGACGTAGCGAAGGGAATTCTCGAAATTTTCTTTCAATGGAATTCGAGCATTTTCTTGTGGCGGATCACTCAAAACGATGATGGGGAACGAAAAACTAATGATGATGAGTAAAAATAGAGTAGTACGGATTGATAGCATATTATTTTTTTCTCATTTAAAAAAATTAGACCTTCGAGGCAACTCAACCTCGAAGGTCTTCATCGCAAGGATTGTGAAATCAATACGGCATCAGCCTGATAAAAAAAATCGGCTTTACAAGTTGATTCAGCAGGCTATGGCCATGGGGGTGTATTCGGATTGGAATCCGCTTCACCATTGGGATAGATAACATACTCATGGGCTAACTGTTCATTCCGATGTTTTTCCACAATATCGATGCCATCGTTTTTAAAACGGCGCAGGTCTTCGTAATGATTGCCGGTGATATAAAGCTCATAAGACCGCTGGAGGTAGATTTGTTTCAATACATCGGTCCCAGAGTAATTGGGCAATCCAGCCGCATTACGAATGATGTTTATTTCGGCAATGGCATCGCCGCCACCGCCACGGGCATAGGCTTCAGCTTTGATCAGGTGCATTTCATTTATCGTATAGAGTTTGTAGGGATCATCTGGATTGGGGTACATAAGATTCTGGTACACAGAATCCTGACCGTATTGCTCGGTTTTCTCAGTACCAAAATAGGCATCAACCCGCAGATCTCCAGCCTCTGCATCATCACGCCAGTAGCTTACCGCTCCATGTATTTCAAGTTTGGTAAATGTTTCGTGAAGCGGATTAATTCCACTGGCTTCATTATAAACACAGTACGATTCATTAGTCACCGCATTGGCAGCCTGCACCGCCGTTGTGTAATCGCCTTTCATCAATGCGAGACGAGCTTGCATGGCGTTAATCGCATTTTCTAAATCCAACCCGGTTGTTATGAAATCTTTTGTAAATTCAGCAGAGATCGGAGTCGCTGCAATTTTGGCTTTCGCATCAGCAAGCAGGTTTAAGCACTCATCGATTGCTGCTGATCGTTCCACAAATACCGGGGTTTCCGTATCGGCTGTTTCGATCGGGATTTGTTCAAAACTCATCAATAGCCGCCAAAATGCAATTGCTTTTCCTAAATTTGCTAAGGCGACAATTCCACTTTCTGTTCCTTCTGCTATTGAAACTGATTTTACATTTTTCAGCAAATCGTTGGCTGTTTTTACGATCTGAAATTGTTCATTCCAGTGAGCGTTAACAATAGTATTCTGAGGATCCAGGGGTTGCATGGAAACTGGATCCGGGAATTTTCGCAGGGATTGATAATTCATATACGCGATATAACAACCGATTTCACCGGAGACCAATCCGGTAGTTACGGTAAATAGTTCAACCGACGATGCGATTCTCCCCTGCATCCCGATAGCCAATAACTTGAGCGCCGTATAAGAATTTAAATTATCTTCCGATGGCGAATTTGGATTTGAGATATCCAGATCACAACCAACGAAAGCCCCGGTTAATATGAGGATGAGAAATCCGATTAATATATTTTTAATATTCATATTTTAGTACCTCCTGAATTTATTTCCTGATTATACCAGTTATAGATTTAGTTTTAAGCCAAAGTTAATACTCCTTGGAATGGGTACAGCACCCATATCAAAACCGCGGTAGATTGGATCCTGGCCGGCGCCATTAACTTCCGGATCAAAACCAGTATAATCAGTTATCGTGAATAAATTTCTACCGATCAAGCTAAACTGGATATTGCTCAAACCAAAATTCTTCACAAAATCTGAATCAAGAGTATAAATTAAAGACAGCTCCCGGCATTTGATAAAGCTTGCATCGTTGACGAATTCACCCAGGGCGCCAGCAAATTTGCCCCAATATCCCCGGGGAAGCTCGCCGGTATATTCTTTTTCATAGTCAGGATGAGTGGGCCACAAGGCAACATACTGCGAACGGGTGTTCCAATCCAGTATCTCAAATCCCCACACCGCATCGAACTGCGACCGTATGGCAAAATTGCTACCGAGTTCAAATTCATTGGTTAATGACCAGAAATAATCCGGATTGGGATCACCAACAAAATGATTGTCGGCTGATCTTACTGGTAAGCCATTGGCATCATAGCTTTCGATGATCTTGGTATAAAAAACTGAAGGCGGCTTTCCTTCTGTTAAAACAGCCTGGCTCCAGCCTAATGTTTGAATAGCATTTTCACCATACAATTCTTCAATTAGTGGATTATTGGTTGAAAATGTTAACGTTGTCGTCCACTTAAACGATGGCTTATTGATATTCAGTGAGCGAAGCAATAATTCAATGCCATGGTTGGTTAAAACACCAATGTTCTCCAACTGCGTGCTGAATCCTGTCGAAGCAGCAACTTTTTGTGAAATAATCAGATCGGATACCTCTACATCGTAGTATGATAATTCCACACCCAACCTGCCATCCAACACTTCAAATTCCGCTCCAATCTCAAATTCACGCATTCGCTCGGGTTTGAGATTTTCGTTTCCTCTTACGGTACTATTTATGAGGGCAGTCTTACCATCATAAGTCGTGGAAATATAATTCGCTAAACGACCAAAGCTTGAGATGGGCTGACCGCCTGAAAAACCGTAAGCGCCGCGCAGCTTGAATCGATTGACTCGACTCCCGAACATATTTTGCCAGAATGGATGCTCAGAAATTAAGTAAGAGGTGCTTAATTTAGGGAAGGTTTGCCAGCGTTCATCGGCGCCAAAAGTAGAAGAGCCATCAGCCCGGATAGAACCGGTTAAGAATAGCTGATCATTGAAATTAAATGTTTCCTGGGCATAAAATCCCAGGGTTCTTCTTTTATCGAGGTACTCGTAAATTGCATCAAATTCATCGCTACCCTGGACGGTCTCAACGAGTGGAGTCAGGTCCTGAGTTGATGCTATCAAGGTGTTGACATTGGCATCCTGGTAATTGGATCCGACCGAGGTTGTGGATTTTATTTTTGATGTCAAATTTAGACTTAATGATGCATCGATGTCAGAATTCAATAATCTTGAACGCTTTGTGGCATCTTCGGAA
>JAFGDW010000194.1 GCA_016931935.1 Candidatus Zhuqueibacterota bacterium
ATGAACAGGATTTCTTAGAGGAAGAGATTATACAAATCCTGTGAATCCGTGAAATCCTGTCTAAAATATGTTTTAACATTTTCTGCCCAAAAATGTCAGAAAATAACTTGTCAGATACTAACGATTTTGAATAGTTATGTGGTCATAGATTCTTCGTTCTGCAAAAAATGCCGAACTCAGAATGACAAAATCAGCGAAACTGCTCGCTTACTACATTTAGTAGATACAAGAGCGAAATGCATACATAGATTAGTTTTATTTATAAATTTTCTGCCAGTTGAAAATCCGCTGTGGTGGAAATATGGTAGAAAAACCTTAAATTAAAATGAAAATTTATCAATCATAATTTATGCAACAAGGAATGGTTTAATTTGATTTGCTAATCGAAGTAAAACAATTCTTCGAAAACGGACTTGGTTCTATAATTTAAGAGAAACTGAAATAAACAGGGGGAAAGGGCACATTAATGAGAATGACAATCTTGGCGATTGGACTCCTACTAATCTTTGGACTTCCCGCATTTTCACAAAATATAGATATCTCTTTGCCGGTGACAAATGTCATTCAGGGTGCGGCCGCAACCGTTCCGGTGAGTGTTTCCGAATTGGGAGGAGTGGTTGATAATAATGGCCTGGGCGTCATAGCGTACCAGCTTGAAATTACGTTTGATGAAAACGTAATCGATGCAGTGAGTGCATCCAGCACTGGTACATTGACCGAAGCCTGGGGAGATCCATATGTTAATGTTGATGATGATGGTATTATTCGTGTCGGGGGATTTCATGTCAATGAAACATCCGGCAGTGGTGTTTTGGTCAATCTGACGTTTAATGTCGTTGGTGTTGAAAATAGTTCGACGTCACTGGAATTTTCCGTGGTTCGGTTTAATAACGGAACGATAAATACAAACTTGACAAATGGCAGCATACAAGTGATCAACGCCGTACCGGACCCGATTAATGATTTATCAGTCGTCATGGAAAACGCAACTGATATTCGCCTGAACTGGTCCGCACCAAATAATGCTGTACAGTACCATGTTTATCGTGGAACATCACCATTTTTTACTCCGGGATCGTCACTTGCAACGGTAACCACGACTACCTATCTCGACCCGGGAGTTGCCGGCGATGCGAGTGTGAATTATTATTATGTTGTTACTGCCAGCAACGGTGTTGAACAGAGTGATATTTCCAATCGCGTGGGTGTGTTTGATTATGAGTTGATAACAACGTCTACGACGAATTTTAATGAAATTGCATTACCATTGAATCAGGGTGGAATAAATCAGGCATCGGATTTAATTGCTGCTGTCCCCAATTGTAATTCCGTGGCACGTTGGAATGCATCATTCCAAGGATATGAGCAATATATCTCTGTCATTCCGCCTACTAATTTTTCGATTAATCCCGGTTTTCCATATTACGTGAATGTGACCGGTAATACGATGTTCACCGTCGTTGGTGATTATACGTCGCCGTCATTCAATCTGGTAACTACCTCGACAACTAATTTTAACGAAATTATGCTGCCGCTGGACCGATCGGACATTGGCAACGCATCTGCACTACTTGCTGCAATTCCCAATTGTAATTCGATTGCCCGCTGGAATGCATTATTTCAGGGGTATGAACAATATATCTCTGTTATCCCGCCAACTAATTTTAGTGTTAGAATAGGTTATCCGTATTATGTGAATATTACAGCAAACACAATCTGGCCGAGTGGCGGTATGCTTAAAGTTTCATCTCCTGTAATTGTTGATGGGGAGACGAAAAAACAGAAAGACGTTTTGTTGAAAATTCCGCATCTGGTGTATGGGAAAATAGTGCTTCCGGCGAATGTTTCCAGGCGTGATATTGAATTAAAAGCATATCGCAATGGAAGTGACAATGTCATGCTGACCGAAAAAAGCCCCGGTTCCGGGCTTGCTGAAGATGGAACGTTCTGGTTTCAATGCGCTGGTTTTAATGGTGGCTGGGCTGCTGATCAGGTTGTTCATGTGGAAGTCTATCATAAAACACGAAAGTCAATTATTCAGCAATATGGTTGCAAATTGTCGTTTGAACCTGCCGATGAGGCGGTTCTGGTCAAGACAGTTGCCGATAAAAACAGAATGACCCCCGAAACAGCGATTCCACAAACAAATTATCCCAATCCGTTTAATGCTGAAACAACCATTCACTACGTCGTTCTGGAAAACGCCAAAGTTCAACTGGATATCTATAATAATCTTGGTCAAAAAATTCGTACGTTGGTGAATTCCCACCAACAGGCAGGACAGCATCAAGCGGTATGGGATGGCCGTAATGACCATGCGCAACAGGTAGCCTCAGGATTTTATTTCTATACGATTACGATTAATGGCAAACAACACATTCAGAAAATGTTGTTGTTACAATAGACACCGGCATCATTCAATTCCTTTCAGGGGGTGAATTTCATGAAGAACAAAAAATTATACCTTGTTATAATAATCGGATTTATATCATTTATATCGACATATCCTGTATATTCAGGAACGATACATACAGCTACAGGAACCGTACGACTTTCATCCGGGGATATCCCCACAAGCGGAAGCTTGACATTTACAGCGTATATTGTAGGAAGAGAAGGGGAAGTAATTACCGAATCTACAGATTACCCAGCAAATGGATACGACGCAAGTAGTGGCCAATGGTGGGTACAGTGTGGTAATTTTTCGACGTCATGGACTACCGGTGATGTTTTAAGAATAAATTTTGTTGACAGTAACAGTGATGAGACTGGATATGATGAAGTTACTCTTACTAACGCAAGCTATGACGATGGCGGACAAACAACTCTTTCAGCCCCATCCGAATCCATGACCGCCCCATCCACGCCATCCGGCACGGCAACCGGCTACAAAGGACAGAGCAATTCGTACACCACCAGCGGTGGCAGCAGCAGTTTGGGACATGCGCTGGAATATCAGTTCGATTGGGGCGACGGTAATTCATCCGACTGGAGCAGTTCGAGCAGCGCCAATCATTCATTTAGTAGTACAGGCGCCTTTTCTGTAAAGGCGCGCGTACGCTGCGAATTGCATCCGGGCAATGTGTCGGACTGGTCGTCAGCGCTGTCTGTTTCCATTAATCCGATTACCTTGACAGTAAATGTATCGCCATCCAGTGCCGGAACGGTGAATATTTCACCGGAAAAATCTGATTATGATTATAATGAAAGCGTATCGCTCACAGCCAACGGATCAGGAAATTATGTGTTTCAGAATTGGAGTGGCGATCTCTCGAGCAGCAATGCGTCCGAATCCATCAATATGAACAGCTCTAAAACAGTTACTGCTAATTTTCAACTTGAAGAAGTAACCACGCCATCAACGCCATCCGGTGCTGGCTCCGGTTATGTGGCGCAATCGCTCAGTTTTACCAGCGGCGGGGCAACCAATACGTTCGGCCATACACTCGAATATCAATTCGATTGGGGTGATGGCTCACAATCCGATTGGGGCAGCACGTCGGCCAGCCATAGCTATTCATCCAATGGAAATTATAACGTCACCGCCAGGGCACGCTGTCAAGTGCATCCGTCAGTTGTTTCCGGTTGGTCATCGGCAAAAAGTGTTTCGGTGTCCTATATTTCATTAACAACGTCAGTCGATCCGGGTGGTGCAGGCTCAATTCAGCGTTCGCCTGATAAAACAAATTTTTCTTATAATGAATCGGTGACATTAACCGCAACCGGAACCGGAAATTATGCCTTCGATCACTGGTCAGGTGATCTGTCCGGCAGCACAAATCCCGCATCGTTTAATATCACGTCACCGCGTAGTATCACCGCACAT
The DNA here is from genome assembly GCA_016931935.1 of Candidatus Zhuqueibacterota bacterium. Taxonomy (GTDB): domain Bacteria; phylum Zhuqueibacterota; class Zhuqueibacteria; order Thermofontimicrobiales; family Thiofontviventaceae; genus Thiofontivivens. The sequence goes on from JAFGDW010000194.1 coordinate 3,827, forward strand.
TTTGTGGAAGAAACTGTGTCTGCGCCAACAAGTGTCACCGGGCCAACAACCGGGTTTAAAGCACAAAGCTTGTCATTTTCGGCCAGTGGCGCCAGCAATTCTTTTGGTCATACGGTGGAATATCAATTCGATTGGGGCGATGGCAACCAATCCGGTTGGGTAAGTTCATCGACAAGCCATGCCTACAGTGCTTCCGGGAGTTTCGGCGTCAAAGTTCGTGCCCGATGCCAGGTTCATACAAGTATCGTTTCATCGTGGTACGACAACCATACTGTTGTCATTTCCGGCTGTGTGCTGACTACTTCCGTAAGTCCGTCCGGTGGCGGCTCGGTGGCGAAATCGCCAACTGCTTCTGATTACAATTATGGAGCAACAGTTCAACTAACCGCAACCGCAAATGCCGGATTCGGATTTATAAACTGGAGTGGCAATGCTTCCGGCAGCAGCAATCCTGTTACCGTAACGATGAATGGCAATCGCAGCGTAACTGCTAATTTTACAGAGGAAGTTATTTCCGCGCCGGGAACACCTTCGGGACCAGCAACAGGATTTACCGGACAAACCCTGTCATTCACCGGCAGTGGAGCATCGAGTAATTTGGGGAATCCGGTAGAATACCAATTCGATTGGGCAGGTACGTCATCGTCATGGGGAAGCGCAACCCAAACACATGCGTTTGCAACTGGCAATTTTAATGTGCGTGTTCGGGCGCGATCACAAGTCAATACCGATAAAGTCTCGGCCTGGTCATCGGCGCTGGCGGTAAATGTCACTCAGACGAATTTAACAATTACCGTTTCACCCTCCGGCGCAGGTTCGGTTTCAAAATCGCCGGATCAAAACGGATATGATTTCAGCGCTATTGTGCAACTTACTGCCGCACCAACAGACGGTCGTTATCAATTCTCCGGCTGGAGCGGAGATGCCAGCGGATCATCCAATCCGACCAGCGTTTCGATGACAGGGAATAAATCCGTTACCGCGAATTTTGCAATGGAAACGGTTTCCACGCCCAGTACTCCATCCGGCCCGACAACCGGCTTGCCCGGGGAAAGTCTGTCGTTTAGTACATCAGGTTCGGCAAGCAGTTTTGGGCACTCGGTTGAGTATCGTTTCGATTGGGGTGATGGCAATATTTCAACCTGGGGCAGTTCAAGTCGAAGCTATACGTACACTAATCCCGGAACGTACGATGTCAAGGCGCAGGCCAGGTGTACAACGCATACGGATATTGTCTCCGCCTGGTCGGGTGGTCACAATGTGGCGTTGGCGACCTATACGTTAGATGTTTCCGTATCACCCGCCGGAAGTGGTACTGTCACGAAAAATCCGGTGAAATCAGAGTACAATCACGGTGAATCGGTTGAGTTGACCGCTACAGCTACGGATGGATCGTTTCAATTTGATCATTGGAGCGGCGATTTGTCTGGCAACACCAATCCAGTATCGGTGACAATGACATCAGACCAAACGGTTGTCGCCAATTTTCTGCAAGAAACGGTCGACAAACCGTCGACTCCGACAACCGAGATAGCGACAGGATTTGTCGGTCAGGCCATGTTTTTTGTGACATCGGGCGCCACCAGCAGTTTTGGTCACAATGTGGAATATTTATTTGCCTGGGACGACGGCACGCCATCGTCATGGGCTTCATATAAAAATTATTATCATACCTTCGATCATCCGGGAACATTCTCAATTCGCGTCCGTGCACGTTGCGTGGATCATCCCGGCGTTGAATCTGAATTGTCGGATCCGCTGATTGTGACGATTTCCTATCCCACACTGAGCCTGACAATTGAACCCGAAGGCACGGGAACCATCATCCGTACGCCGGACAAAACGAATTATAACTACGATGAAACAGTGAACCTGGCTGCTACGCCAATTGGCGCGTATCAGTTCGACCATTGGAGCGGCGACGCTTCGGGTACGGATTCGGATATTAATATCACCATGTCTGGCAACAAAACCGTTACAGCACACTTTTTAGCAGAAACGGTATCAACACCAACAGTGTCAGGTGTCACAAGTGGTATTACCGGTCAGGAACTAACCTATACAGCGTCGGGCGCTGTCAGTTCGCTCGCCCACGATGTGGAGTATCGATTCGATTGGGGCAACAGTAATACATCCGCGTGGGGTGCTGTCACACGAAAGATAACGTACAGCACGGGTGGAAATTTCAATGTGCGCGTTCAGGCGCGTTGTGTGGATCATCCGGAAATTGTGTCGGCATGGAGTTTGCCGGTCTCGGTGAGCATTACATCATTCACGATTACCCTGCAAATTCAACCCACGGGCACCGGCACGATTGAGCTGACACCAGATAAAACAAATTTCGATTATCATGAAAATGTCGACGCACTGGCTGTTGCGAATCCTGGCTACTCGTTCGACTACTGGAGTGGCGATCTTTCCGGAAATGAAAATCCGCAATCTCTGTTTATGGATGCCAACAAGACCATCACCGCGTACTTTAAGGAAAGCACAGAGCTGGTGACAGTTCCCAATACACCGTCTGGTCCATCCACCGGAGTGATGGGGATTTCTGTTTCCTTTACCACTGGCGGTTCAAGTAGCAATTTGGGGAATCCGGTGGAATATCAGTTCGATTGGGGCGATGGTAATTTATCTGGTTGGGGAAATGGATCGAGTTCACATTCGTACTCATCAGCAGGCGCCATGTCCGTGCGGGCACGAGCACGCAGCAAAACAAATACAAGCGTTGTTTCCGCATGGTCGTCGACGAAACAGATAACGATTCAGGGATACCAATTAACACTTGTGGTTGAGCCCGAAGCTGCCGGCACAATCACACCGGAGCCGGCGAAATCTGTTTTTGGTCAGGGTGATATCGTCAATTTAACAGCGGAGGCAACGCCTGGCTATGCGTTTGATCATTGGAGCGGTGATGCATCGGGCAATACAGTTCCGTTGGTATTAACGATGGACGGTAATAAGTCGATTACCGGGCATTTTTCAAAAGTAGATGAAATTGTTAGTACACCATCAAAACCCACTGGTGATGTTGCTGGCATTAAAGGCCAAACATTGGCATTTCAAGCCAGTGGCGCATCGTCCAATCTCAGTCATACCGTAGAATATCAGTTTGATTGGGGTGATACAGCCACGTCAGAGTGGGGAAGCCCAACCGGTTCGCATGTCTATTTCACAAATGGTGAATTACAGGTTCGTGCACGGGCGCGCTGTACGGAACATCCCGAAGTTGTTTCGGCATGGTCCGAGCCATTGGTTGTCACAATCCATGGTTTGTCGTTAGCAATATTTACAGAACCGAATGGCGCAGCAAATGTCAATGTTACACCCGCAATGGGAGACTACGTCATTGGCGATACCGTAACGCTGGAAGCTGTCCCCGCAATGTTTTATGTGTTCGAGCGCTGGAGCAGTCATGTTGAAAACGACCTTGTCAATCCAACAAAAATAGTGATGATGACGGATGAAGTTGTCACCGTATATCTCAAGATGTCACAGGAAACCGTATCGGCGCCGCTTATTATTGCTGGCGAATCCCGGGGGTATCGCCGTGAAATGCTGACATTTGCTGCCGGGGAATCACAAAGCAATTTGGGGAATCCGGTTGAATATCAGTTTGACTGGGGCGATGGCACGACTTCCGAATGGGGTGTCGCAACCGATCAACTGATGCACCATATTTCCCGATTCACAGCCGATGCCGGGAAATCGGGTTTGATGAACGCGGGCTACCTGGTCAATTACCAAAAGGGTGAGATAACCGACATTATGATGTCAATTCAGGGCGGCTGGTTCACAGGCGAAATCATCGGCGCAGAACCGGATTCGGCTACAGATGCGTACACGATTTTTAACGGGAAAGTAAATGGTCTCGGTACAATTCGTTCACGTGAGACATCTTCAGAGCCATTAGTGATTTCGCTGAGCGGCCTTTCTCCGGAAAAGGAATACAGAATTGTATTTTACGCGAATGCGGATCAGGATGGAGACAATCAATTTACACACGTGCTCTTATCCGGCGCAGCATCGTTTGTCAACGAAAGTTCTCAGGCATCACATGCTGGGAACGGTATACAACTTGCAACAAGCTCAACAGATTCGATTACCGTTTTGCCAGCGAATAATACGGCGACGGGTTACGTGACACGTTATGATCAAATCATGGCGGGAGCAGATGGACAGATTCAAATCGTCGTTTCGAACCAAGTATCCGATCAAACGGCCTATGCCATCTTTGCCAGTGCGTTTATGATACAGGAAATTGATCCGGCGAATGATCAAGTCACGCTTACCGCGTACAATGATTTTGCCTGGTCGGATGCAACGGCATCGCATTTATATACATTGAGTGGTGATTATAATGTTCGGGTTCATGCCCGCAGTCGACTGCATCCCGAGGTTGTTTCACTTTGGTCGGAAAGTTCAAATATCCAGGTAAAAGGCTGTACTGTCACCACAGTAGCAGATCCGATCGATGCGGGCGAAATTGAAATTGATCCGCAACAGTCCGACTATGATTTTGGCGAAACGATTACACTGTTTGCCATTGCACAAACCAGCTATGTGTTTGACGCCTGGGAAGATATGGTCAGTGATACAATGAAAAAATGCGTTCTATATGGTGATGCAACATTTACCGCCTATTTTTCACCAGCATCCGCAATTGCAACAATTATAAATGCTCGTCCTGTGAGCTATGCACTTGATCAAAATTACCCGAATCCGTTCAACCCGCAAACCACAATTCGTTACGCATTGCCGGATCCGGGATTGGTTTCAATCACCATATATAATATGAATGGTCAAGTAGTTCGCAGCCTGGTGTCGACACATCAAAACGCTGGTAATTATACGATTGAGTGGCATGCGGATAACGATCGGGGCCAGCTAGTACCGAGCGGAATTTATATGTATCAAATTCGTGTGAATGGATATCGAGCCATCCGCAAGATGGTTCTAATGAAGTGATATTGTGTCAATAAAATTTGAATGAGCGATTTTTCAACGGGTAATTGTTTTTCATAACATTCAAATTGAACTTATATTGAGGAGTAGAATAAAACAATGAGGCGATTTTCTGGTATTGTAGTATTGATTGCGAGCATTGTCGCCGCAAGTAATCTGTTTGGGCGGTCGATTGATGTGTCGTTGCCCGACACCAGTGCCTATAATGGTGATCTGATAAATATTCCGGTAATGATCAGCGATTTACAGTTATCCGATTCCGTTATTTCGTATCAGTTTACCGTACACTTTAATCCTGAGGTATTAACACCCAATGGCGCGACCAGTGCCGGGGCTATTACATCCGGTTGGGGATCGCCACTGGTCAATTTACAAATTCCCGGGGAGGTTACGGTTGGCAGCTACGGAGCAAATATTCTGACAGGCAAAGGGATATTGGTCTTTTTGAAATTCACCGTTAAAGGCGCAGTCACCGATACAACCAATTTGCACTTTACGCGGTTCTATTTCAATGATGGCGATCCCGGTGCAACGCTCCATAGTGCGGTTTTTACTGTGCTCGGTCAAATGGCCACACTTTCATTTCGTACGAATATCGAAGACAGTGTAAAAATGATTTTTGCCGGCAGAGACCATACGTTTCCGTTCGATACGGTCGTTGTCGCAGAAACTCAATATACAATTGATGTTACATCTCCGCAGTCCTTTGCGTTGGGAACCCGGTATATGTTTGATAATTGGAGTGATGGCGGCGCCAAACAGCATACGATAACAGCAGATGACGATAAAATTATCACCTTAAATATGAAGACCGAATATGCACTGACCATTGCGACCGAACCTGCGGATCTCGTGGAAATTGATGGCGCCGATTGGTATCCGGAACAAACCACAACTTCCATTACCGCCCCTTTGTCAGCGACTATGGAAGGAATCTATTACGGATTTTCTCACTGGATGCTGGATGAAGAATCCTTTGCGAATAATTCGATTTCAGTTGTGATGGATGCGCGACATGATCTGGTTGCAGTTTATGAGCCGGCATATACAATTTCCGGACGAATACGGTTTAACGGAAATGGCCTAGTTGACGCACTGGTTATCCTTTCGGGTGATAAAAGCGATACACTCACGACTGATAAAAATGGTGCCTATATATTCGAAAATATTCCCGGCGGAAATTATACGATTACTCCGTTACGCAGCGGTTTCGGATTTGAACCGACGTCACGAAATTATCAGCCACTTACAGCAGATCACAATTCAGATGATTTTGTATCGACCGATACACTTGCGCCACAATTAAAAGTTTTGTCTCCCAATGGTGGCGAAGAAATCCGTGTCAGCACTCCGGATACGATTAAATGGGAGGTCAGTGATAATGATACGGTTACATTTATTAATATCCATTACTCCACGAACAATGGGAAAGAATGGCATTTGATATACGGAGGCACAAGCAGCATCAATAGTTTTGCCTGGCTAACGCCATCCCAGCCGTATGATAATGTAAGAGTAAAAATAACAGTATCCGATAAATCCGGAAATGTTCAATCCGATGAAAGTGATGATTTCTTTAAAATAATTTATGAGACAAGCATAGCTGGAAAAGAAGCGGCAGTCCCGGAAAAATGCTATCTATATCAAAATTATCCCAATCCGTTTAATAATTCAACGAGATTAACATACCGTATCGCCAGACAGGGCGATGTAAGGTTGGATATTTATAATATGCAGGGTCAATTAATTCGCTCACTGGTAAATCAACAACAAACTCCCGGTGAATTCAATGTTATATGGGATGGAAAAAACCTGCAAAATCATGTTGTCAGTTCCGGTCAATATTTGATCCGGTTAAGAGCGCCCGATTATATGGCGACGAAACATATAGTATTTATGAAATAAGAATAATAAGAGCTGGCATTGTCCGGCTCTTTTTTTATTATCGTCGTCAGATATAAAATAAAATGATTTGACTTTTACGGATAATTTGCTAAATTACATTTAATTCATATTTTGGTTACAGTAATGTTGTTGACATCCATGAATTTTTTAGAGACTGCCAGGAAAGCTGCACACGCAGGTGGGGCGATTTTAATATCGTCATTGAACACGATTCAAGCATCATCTATTAAGACAAAACAGCAATCGGATTATGTAACCCACGTTGATTTGGCGTCTGAAAAAGCGATAATTGAAATAATAACCGCAGCGTTTCCTGACCATATTATTATGGCAGAAGAAACCGGCCAGACCAAAGCCGTGAGTGAATATCGTTGGATTATTGACCCGCTTGATGGTACGACAAACTATATTCATGGGTACCCGGTCAGTGCAGTTTCGATTGCGCTGGAGCGCGGCGGAGAAATAATACTGGGAGTGGTGTACGATCCGTTTCGTGATGAGATGTTCTGGGCTGAAAAAGGAAGCGGATCATTTTTAAATGATCGGAAAATAACTGTATCATCGGCATCAAACCTTGAACCTTGTCTGATTGCAACCGGATTCCCTTTTAAAAAGAAACATGCACTGGACGTATATCTCAAAGCGTTCAGCAATATTTTTCAACATGTGAGCGGTATGCGACGGGCAGGCGCTGCAGCAATCGATCTGGCGTACGTTGCATGCGGTCGCTTCGATGGATTTTGGGAAAGTTTGCTGAAACCATGGGATATGGCTGCCGGAACAATTATCGTTCGGGAAGCTGGTGGAAAAATAACGGATTTTAATAACACCGACAAATTTTTTGAGACCCAAACCGTGGTGGCGACCAACGGGTATATTCATAATGCACTGCTTGCCCTGATTCAGGATGCTTATCAATAAAATCCAGCCTGATTCTACCTATGGAAGAAAATAAAAAAAACGCCTCAATACTAATCATTGACGACAATCCATCAGTTCGTGAAATGATGGAAGAAATTATTCGTCAGGAGGGGTATTATGTCTATGGCGCGGATAAGGCCACCGAAGGTCTGATCCTGCTCCGGAACCGGTCATTTGATCTGGTAATATTAGACTATGTACTTCCCGAACGCAGCGGTATGGATGTGTTGAAGGAAATTAAACATCTTAATCCTGAGCAATTAGTGATTATGATATCGGGCTATGGATCGATCGAGCATGCTGTTAGAGCTACCAAATCCGGCGCTTATGATTTTCTTGAAAAGCCACTTGAACCTGAGCGCATGCTGCTCACGATCCGCAACGCATTGGAAAAGACATCACTCATCCGTGAAAAACGGGCATTGCTAAAGGAAACGCAAAATCAATACCGCATGATAGGGGTTAGTACCGCAATGCAGCGTGTCTTTGCGATGATCGACCGTGTAGCGAAATCGAACATGCGGGTACTGATTACCGGTGAGAGTGGTACGGGTAAAGAGTTAGTTGCCCGGGCGATCCACTTTAACAGCAATCGTGTTTCCGGGCCGTTCCACAGTCTGAATTGTGCGGCGATTCCTGAAGAATTAATTGAAAGTGAGCTGTTTGGTCATGTACGCGGTGCATTTACCAACGCGATTGCCAATAAAAAAGGCGCGTTTCTGATGGCTGATACCGGCACGCTGTTACTCGATGAAATTGGCGACCTGAGTTTGCGTGCCCAGGCAAAGGTGTTACGAGTCATCGAATTAGGAGAAGTCACCCTGGTTGGTGGCGATTCAGTGGAGCAAGTTGATGTAAGGGTGATCGCCGCTACGCATCGTAACCTGGAAGAGATGTATGCAACCGGGGAATTTCGTGAAGATTTATTTCACAGGATTAATGTGATGACTATTCACATTCCTCCGTTACGCGAGCGTCCTGAAGATATTGCGCATCTGGCTGAGCACTTTCTGAACGAGTCGTGCGTAGCTGGAAAAGTTCATCCGAAAGAGTTCTCCCTTGATGCACTGGCACTATTGCGAAGTCAAAAATGGCCGGGAAATTCGCGCGAATTGCGCAACGTTGTCGATCGGGCAATGATTCTGGCGGAAGGCGATATCATTACCGGACAAACAATATTGGCAGCAATACACATCACTGATTTGAAAGTGGAACCGTATGCTATTAATGATTTTCGATTGGCGCGTGAAAATTTTGAGAAAATATTTCTAATAAACAAATTAGCAGCAAATGATTGGAATGTGTCGAAAACAGCACTCATGATCGGATTAGAGAGGACGCATTTATATCGCAAAATGAAGCGATACAAAATTTCCGAGCAGGCATATCGCGGGAAATAAACCCCCTTGCGAATTACGCCTCTCCCCCTCGGAGGCGCAATTCACAATAAAGATATTGCTGAATATTACATAAATTTAACGTAAATGTCAAGTAAAAAACAGAGAGTTGAGGAAAAATGTACTTGTGATATTATATTTTAACTTGACAAAAAAAGAAAAAATCCGTATATTAAATTTGTTTTAAATTTAAAAAGAATTGTAATATTATGCCAACAATCAATCCGACAAACCATGTTCATCATAACATCCATGCCCATGGGTGGCGTATGGTTAGTGGGATTGAATCGCGGATGAAAAAATCATAACGCATGCGAAATATTCGACTTTTCAACCCACTATAAAGTAGCTATAGTGGGTTTTTTTTTAACATGAAAGTCGGATTTTTTATAAATGTGAATGATCAGTCGAAAATAACGATTATTTCAACTGGTCATTCGTATTATATAATCATCAGAGAATCAAATGCAGGACATGTAAGTTTTTTTTAGTGTCGTGTTTTTGGAAGCACAATTTAGTATCAAATCACTCAGTTTGAAGTATCTGACCACGTCGAACAAATTCGATGAATAAATTGATAACCAAACTAAAGGAGAAGATGATGCAACGCACAAAGATCATCCTGGAAGAAAAAGACATGCCGCAGCAATGGTACAACATTTTGCCGGATATGCCCACGCCAATGTTGCCGCCGCTGCATCCCGGAACTAAACAACCAATTGGCCCGGAAGATCTTGCCCCGTTATTCCCAATGGAATTAATCAAGCAAGAAGTAAGTCAGGATCGCTGGATTGATATTCCCGATGAAGTTCAGGATATCTTGAAATTGTGGCGTCCTGCACCATTATATCGCGCCCGTCGATTGGAAAAGTTGCTGGATACACCCGCAAAAATTTACTTTAAAAATGAAGGCGTTAGCCCGGCAGGCAGCCATAAGCCAAATACTGCAATTGCCCAGGCTTATTACAATAAAGAGGCTGGCATCAAAAAAATTACCACCGAAACTGGCGCGGGCCAGTGGGGAAGTGCATTGAGCTTGGCGTGTAATTTTTTTGGCATTGACTGTAAAGTGTATATGGTAAAAGTATCATACCAGCAAAAACCGTATCGGCGTTCGATGATTATGACCTGGGGCGCAAAAGTTGTCCCAAGCCCAAGCGATGAAACAGAGGCCGGACGCGCCATTCTATCCGTTAATCCCGATTCTCCCGGCAGTCTGGGTATCGCCATTTCCGAAGCAGTGGAAGTCGCCGCGAAAAATGAAGACACCAAATACTCACTCGGTAGTGTGCTGAATCACGTCATGCTGCATCAAACCGTTATCGGCCAGGAAGCTAAGAAACAGATGGAAATCGCCGGCGACTATCCGGATATTGTGATCGGATGCTGTGGCGGTGGTAGTAATTTTGCCGGTCTGGCATTTCCATTCCTGAAAGATAAATTCGAAGGCAAGAAAATGCGCGTGATTGCGGTTGAGCCGTCATCCTGTCCGACGCTGACCCGCGGACCATTCGCGTACGATTTTGGTGACACCGCGCAAACCACGCCATTGATTGCTATGTACACGCTTGGTCACACGTTCATTCCACCGGGAATTCATGCAGGTGGTTTGCGTTATCATGGGATGGCCCCAACGGTTAGCCATTTGTTAAAGCATAAACAAATTGAAGCGCAAGCGTACGATCAATTGGAGGTATTTGATGCTGCACAGATGTTTGCCAGAGCAGAAGGCTTCATCCCGGCTCCTGAAACATCTCACGCTATTAAAGCAACGATCGTGGAAGCGTTGAAAGCCAAGCAGGAAGGCACAGCCAAAACAATCCTGTTTAATTTTAGTGGCCACGGTCATTTCGACATGGGCGCATACGACGCCTACATGGCGAATAAGCTCGAAAATTACCCGTTGCCTGATGAAGACATCCAGAGCGCCATCGATTTAATCAAGGATTATCCCAAAGCGGAATAGCCGATTAAATTGAAATTTTGATAAATTCAAAGGTGTCCTGCTCATGTCATCGGGCAGGGCATTTTTGTTTGTGGTTGAATTTGAGCGTTGCGTTGGGTGCGAACATCCCCCTGATCCATTTCTGCCCGCAAGCGGAGCTGAAATAGATCGTTCTCCCAACTAAAAAGCAAGCTGGACTACCGCCTCCGAAGGGGGAATCAAATAAGCGAATCGTATAATATTCCACCTTTGAAGGGGGACGATTATGCGCTTGCGCATAATCCGGGGGAAGTTCACGGCACAAACACGTTACAAACAACATTAGTAGACAATCAAATCATAACAGAAAACAGCAATTCCGGAGCCACCCATGCAAACCCTGAAAATGGTTATCCCCAAAGGACGCATCTACACACGAGTTGTCAACCTGCTCAACGACGCCGGATTTGGCATTGAAGCCGACGACCGCGTTTATGTCCCAACTGTTGAAGACAAGGAAATTGAAGCGAAAATCATGAAACCCCAGAACATTCCGAAGTTGCTGGAGCTGGGCTCTCATGATATTGGCTTCACTGGTCACGACTGGGTGGTGGAAACCGGCGCCGATGTTGTTGAAGTGATGGATTTGGGATTCGACCGGGTAAAAATTGTGGCGGCCGTGCCCATTGACTTCGTTGATACGAACATGAAATCCCGCAAGATTGTTGTGGCGTCAGAATACGAAACCATTGCCAGCGCCTATCTCGATAAACAGGGCTATGATTATATTCTGTTGCGCACATTTGGCGCCACCGAAGTGTTCCCTCCGGATGACGCTGACATGATAATCGACAATACGTCCACCGGCCGCACGCTCAAGGAAAACAACCTGCACATTGTGGATACGGTCATGAAATCGTCTACCTGTTTCGTGGCCAACAAAGAAGCGATGAATGATCCGTGGAAACGTGAGAAAATCGATGAAATCAAAATGCTGCTGCAATCCGTGTTAGACGCCCGCTCCCGCGTAATGCTGGAAATGAACATTCCCAAAGACAGGCTCGATGACGTCGTCAAACAAGTCCCGGCCATGCGCTCGCCAACCGTTGCGCCATTGTATGGCGATCAGGGCTTTGCTGTGAAAATCGCGGTCGCCCGGAATGAAGTTGTGAAACTGGTTCCGCTACTGAAAAAACTCGGCGCTACCGATATTCTCGAATATGAAATCCGTAAGGTAGTGTTATAGTGAGCGGACAATTGAAATTGGACACATACGAAGCCATCCTGTTCGATATGGATGGCGTGCTGGTTGACGTATCGCAGTCGTACCGGTTAGCGATCCAATACACGGCCGAGCATTTTCTAGGGCAATCGATCAAGCAGGAAGAAATCACAGCGCTCAAACAACAGGGCGGCTACAACAACGATTGGGATTTAACTGATGCGATCATCAAAAAGCGTGGCATGACCGTGGATCGCAATGCTATTATCGACCGTTTCCAGCAATTTTATCTCGGCGATAATTTTAATGGCGTTATCCAAAATGAAAAATGGCTGTTGTCGAAAAATAATTTGGAAAAATTGAAAAAGAACTTTACATTAGGGATCGTCACTGGCCGTCCCCGCGCCGAAGCATTGTACGTTCTGGAACGGTTCGATACTGCGTCCTATTTTGATGTTGTCGTCGGCATGGAAGACATCCCGATTGATAAGCCTGATCCCGCGGGCATTTTGTTAGCACTGGAGATGCTGCACGTCTCTCGTGCGCTGTATGTTGGCGACACAATTGATGATATGAAAGCCGCGCGCGCCGCCGGAATTGATGCGATTGGCATGATGGTTGGGGATGATGATGGGGAACGGTTGATGGAGGTTGGGGCCATTGAAGTTGTGAAAAGTGTTAATGATATAATTGAATGAAGCCATCGTTCCGCCGGAGACCGGCGGAACGATATAGAAAGGATTCTTAATGCGAACATCAACCATAAACCGCCATACCAACGAAACCCAAATCGACATCGAGTTGAACATCGATGGCAGTGGCGACTATACAATCGAAACACCAATCGGATTTTTGTCGCACATGCTGGAGGGTTTTGCCAAGCATGGGCTGTTTGATATAAAGTTGAAAGCAGATGGCGATGTCCACGTCGATCAGCACCATTTGGTGGAGGATTGCGGGATCGCGTTGGGACAGGCGTTTCGCAAGGCGTTAGGCGAAAAAAAGGGCATTAACCGCGCGGGCTATTTTGTGTTTCCGATGGATGAAGCGCTGGCGGTGGTGGCCGTGGATATTGGCGGACGGCCGTATTTGCAATTTGAGGCGGAGTTCAAACGACGCCTGTGCGGTAAACTGGATACAGATTTGCTCGAAGATTTTTTTCATGGGTTTGCGGTGAACCTGATGGCTAATGTTGTGGTGCGCATGCCCTACGGCCGCAGCGACCATCATAAAATTGAAGCAACGTTTAAAGCATTCGCGAAAGCGATGAAAATGGCCTGCGACACCGATCCGCGGGCAATGGATCATATACCGAGTACGAAAGGAATGATAGAAAATGATAGCAATCGTTGATTATGGCGCCGGTAATTTGAAATCGGTAAAGAAAGCATTTGACTTCTTGCAGGTCGACGCCAACGTGGTGTCCTCCGGCGACGAACTGAAAGACGCGACCAAAGTCGTGCTCCCGGGCGTGGGCGCGTTTGGCGCGGCCATGGACAAGTTGAACGCCCACGGATTTGTCGAGCCGATCCGGCAATGGATCGCTGATGACAAGCCGTTTTTAGGCATCTGTCTCGGTCTGCAAATGTTGTTCGAGTCCAGCGCAGAAACCGATGATGTGAATGGCCTTGGCGCGTTCAAAGGCACAAACCTGCGCTTTAAAGATGGCAAAGTGCCGCAGATTGGTTGGAATCAGGTCAATGCCAAAACCGATACGCCATTGATGCGCGGCATCGAAAATGGTTCGTATTTTTATTTTCTACATGGTTACTACATCGCGCCGGAAGAATTAACTTTAGTCACTGGCGAGACCAATTACTACATCACCTATCCCTGCATGATCAACCGGGGCAAGGTGTATGCGGTGCAATTTCATCCGGAAAAAAGCGGGGATGTGGGGATTCAATTGCTGAAGAATTGGATTGAAAATTGTTGATTGAACATTATGCAATAAAATAATAACATTGGCGAAATGACAATTTAGAGAAGTGGAGGTGTGCGGTGAGGAATTCATTCTTGTTAATTTGGGTAATCTTGACAGCGTTTAAAAGTACAATTTATGCAAATGAGACAAATTTCTTATTGATTCCAAATCAACAACAAAGTAGTGTGGGAATTATTGATGAAGAATCACGGATAGAAATGGATAAAAATTACCAATATTGTACAACAGTTATAAGTGATAGCACTGTCGAAATTATTCGGATTAATAAAGAAAATCCACAAGGAATTGAACGTGTGTATTCTAATTATAAGCCACGCAGAAAAACAGCTCTGATGGATAGTATTTTAATAACTTTAAAATTTGATAAACGATATGCACGTTTTTATATTATAAATAAAGACTATTTTATATCAGAATATAATTCAGATTTTAACTTAACAAAAGTCAATGACTATCAATTTGAGGGATATATTCCTGGTGGAACATATAAAATTTTGACTAAATTCATCGGCAGTCCAGTACACCTTATAATTAAAAATGATATACAAATAAACCAGGATACAACTATCTCAATACGTTCTGATGAGGCAAAAAATTATGTTTATTTTGAGGGTGTTGATGAAAATGGAAATCTGATTTCCAATCGTACAGGTGTAGAAAATATATTACGTGGTGCGATTGTTTTCAATCAGAGATCAAACAGGGTAAGTTCATACTGGAGTAGTTCGGAAAAATACTTTCGTATATCCGATCTAACAGATGGCGTTTTGATAGCTTCCCAGCAATTCTTTTGGGAAAGAGCAGGCACAGATGTTGTTTATTCTGTTCGCTTTCCGATTTTAGAAAAAATAACATCGGATACAGTATTCACTAATTCTCCCAATGATTTTATTGAGCAAGACTTTTGTATTCAGTTTCCTCCCTATTCAACCACACGGATGATTTATATGGGGAAGTCTTTCCGACACGTCGGTCTTGCTAGTGGGAATGGTACTGGATTGCTTTTTAATGAGTTTGAGTGGAATGGCAAATTATATATAAATTCGGAACCATCTGATAGCTTTGTACACTCTGTAAAAATTGGTGGTGAAATAGGTAAAGGTGAAGATACAAAAACATTTGTCGAGGTTCCTACATTCAAAGTGTTTCAACAAAAAGTGGGAACTTATTATCACCAATGTCCCGTGCCTGTTGATTATTTATCACCTGATGGAGAACGTTTAATTTACGGAAATACTCCTGTCATTTCAAAGGCCATTCACCTGAATAATGTGTACAATGAAAATGAGATAATTTGTTATAATTTTACAGTGGGTTCATTGAGAGAAGATCGTAACTATGAATCCCAAAATGCCGATATTACAATTTCAGATTCTGCTGGCACAGAAGTTATCTCTATGTTAGAAAAAGATTTTGACCCATTACAAGTTAGCGCCGGGAAATATTGTACCGAGATTACATTCAATGATTTTAATATTGGAGGAATTACAGCTAAAGGCATATTGAAAGCAGATTATGATTTAAGAAATGAAGACCCTAATCCACCGATATTTACGACATTTCGAATTCTGAATTCGCAGGATAAACCAGTCACAACTCTAAAATATGATGAACATTATAAGCTGCAAGTTTCTGCAGCGGATTTTATGGTCATCTGTCCATCCAAATGTTATGATATCCGTTATCTTAAATATAAAAAAATAAATAGTAACTCAACCAAAATATATGTAAAGTCGCACAATGCAACGGAATGGATTTCGCTTGATTATAGAATTATCAATGAAGATACATTACATAAAGAAGTAACATATATGTATTCGTTTGGCACAAATGGATTGAATTTTTTCCCGACCGGTGTTCTTTATGAAGCTAATCTCGATACAATTTTTAATACTACATCACTGGATTTTTATGTTTCAATAATGGATTCCAGCGGTAATCGGACGGAGTGGAGTTTATCACCAGCTTGTTTAGTTGAAAATACCACGACTCAGTTAAATGCAAAAAAAGCTGCTTCAGCGCCATCACAATATGTACTTCACCCAAATTATCCGAACCCATTTAATCCATCAACACATATTCAATTTGAAATGCCTATTCCATCTAATGTAACTGTCTCAATATATAATGCAAACGGCCAAATGGTTGAAATATTAACGAAGGATAGATTGGAAGCAGGTGTCCATTCGTTAACATGGAATGCTATTGATTATGCGTCCGGATTATATTTTATTAAAATGAAAGCTGATAATTTTATTCAAATACGTAAGTGTGTTATACTAAAATAATTGAATACGTTCGCCTAATTAACAATAACCACGAAGGGCACGCCATGTCCAGTTACCTTAATATAACTATATTATTGAAGACAGACTGGGAAGGACACGAAGAAATGCAATTTGATAGTTTATCAAATCAAGTGATCGGTTGTGCGATTGAAGTTCATAAAGAATTAGGTCCGGGGCTACTGGAATCGACGTATGAACAATGTTTGGCGAGAGAATTGTCAATTCAAAATATTTCATTTGAACTGCAATGTCCTTTGCCTGTTTTGTACAAGGGATTGCAACTGGATTGTGGCTATCGGGTGGATTTACTAATAGTAAAGCAATTAATAATTGAGTTGAAAGCTGTGAATAATCTTTTGCCAGTCCATGAAGCCCAAATCTTAACCTATATGAAGTTGTCAAGAGTAAAAAATGGATTACTGGTAAATTACAATGAACGATTATTAAAAGATGGAATAAAACGTTTTGTTCTTTAGGAATGAGAATTAAATAACTTGGCCATGTGTGACAAAATCCTAACATGCACTTTCATCTATGCGAATCACGCCATAGGCGGATGCGCCTTTGGAGCATTCAGAGATCCCCTGTGTCTGTGTATGGAGATTCCTGCATTCGCAGGAATGACATACTTTTAATTTTGTAAAAGTTGAACAATTTATTTAATTCAGAATCCTTAGTTTTTCTTCGTGATCTTCGTACCTTCGTGGTTAAAAAAATGACCGAAATCCCAAAAAAGTAAGGTAAATAAAATGTTAGCAACTCGAATTATACCATGTTTGGACGTGGACAATGGCCGCGTCGTGAAAGGCATCAAATTTAAAAATATCCGTGATGCTGGTGATCCGGTGGAAATGGGAAAAATGTATAACGAACAAGGCGCGGACGAACTAACGTTTCTCGATATCGGCGCGTCGTACAAATCCCGCGAAATTATGATCGATGTGGTGGAGCAAGTCTCACGGCAGATTTTCATTCCGTTCACTGTGGGCGGTGGGATTCGTGAAGTGAAAGGTATGCGCGAAATTCTCAAGGCCGGCGCGGATAAAGTGGCGGTCTGCACCGCGGCGTTGAAGAATCCCGATCTGCTGAACGAAGGCGCGCGGATTTTTGGCGCGCAGTGCATCGTGCTGTCGATTGACGCCAAACGGAACGGCGACTCGTGGACGTGCTACACCCACGGCGGTCGCAACGATACCGGCAAAGACGTGATTGAATGGGCGATCGAAGGCGAACAACGCGGCGCCGGGGAAATCCTGCTGAACTCCATCGATATGGATGGCATGAAAGAAGGCTATGACCTAAAATTGACCAGGAAAGTGTCGGAAAGCGTCAACATTCCGGTGATCGCCTCAGGCGGCGCGGGAACGTTGCAGCAGATGGTCGACGCTGTGCTTGAAGGCAAGGGCGATGCGGTGCTGCTGGCCTCGTTATTGCACTATGGCGAATTTACAATTGCGGAAATCAAACAATACATGAAAGAAAAAGGAGTGGTGATTCGATGATCGTGCCCTCAATTGATTTAATGGATGGAAAAGCCGTGCAGCTTAAGCAGGGCAAAGATAAAATGTTGGAACGCGACAATCCGCTGGAACTGGCAAGGCAGTTCGACCGGATCGGCGAAATCGCGGTGATCGATCTTGACGCCGCCATGAAAAAGGGCGACAATAACGATGTGATCCGAAAAATTTGCGGATTTGCTGATTGCCGCGTTGGCGGAGGGATTAACACGATCGAACGGGCGAAGGAACTAATTTCGTTCGGCGCCTCAAAAGTGATTATTGGCTCGAAAGCGTTCGAGGACGACCGGATCAATCATCAATTCCTCGGCGAGCTGGCGCGTGCGGTTGGAATCGAGCATATCATTATTGCTATCGATGCCCGTGAACGTGAGATCGTCACCAAAGCATGGACACATGGCACTGGCTTGCAATTGTTCGATGTGGCCAGGGATTTGGAACAGTACGCGTCGGAATTTCTGTTCACCTGTGTGGAAAAAGAAGGCGGCATGCAGGGCACGGACATGGCGACCATCGAAGGACTAAAAAAACTTGCGCATGCGAAAATTACAGCAGCCGGCGGCGTCACCACGATGGATGAAATCCGGCAACTGGCGCAGCTTGGCGTGGACGCCCAACTGGGCATGGCGCTGTACACTGGCAAGCTCGATTTGTACGATGCGTTCATCGAGTCGCTCAACTGGAAATCGGAATTGATCCCAACCATCACCTGCGATCAGTACGGCCAGGTGTTGATGGTGGCGTACAGCAACAAGGATGCAATCCGCAAAACCCTGAGTGATGGCAGCATGTGCTACTTCTCCCGCTCGCGCAACAAGCTGTGGGTAAAGGGCGAAACATCGGGACATGTACAGAAATTTGTGCGCTACCGCTCGGACTGCGATCAGGACGCGCTGTTGGCCACAGTGGAGCAGACCAACGTCGCGTGTCACACCGGCAGTTACTCCTGTTTCGGACAGAAAAAGTTTAGCCTGACGGAACTGTACGACGTGATCAATGAGCGGTTCGCCAATCCCAAGCCCGGCTCATACACCGCCACGCTGAGCGATGAGAAAGTCCGTGAAAAATTAATGGAAGAAGCGCAGGAAGTGGTCGAAGCCGAGACCTACGACGAAATTGTATGGGAAGCCGCCGATGTGCTGTATTTTCTCCTGTCGCTCATGGCGAAGAGCAACGTGGAATTTGAAGATGTTGTGAATGAATTGAGGAGGCGCAGACGCAAATGAAGATCGTAAAACCGTCAGCATTGGACAAATCGTTTTTTGAATATCAGGAAATTAAAGAGATCGCCTCGGTGCGAACCATCATTGATGCGGTGCAAAAAGATGGCGACGCTGCCGTGAAAAAATATACTGAGCAATTCGACGGCGTGAAGCTCAAGCAATTACGTGTGCCAGATGTTGATCTGGAAAATGCATTCGACGAAATTGACGATTCGGTCAAAGCTACGCTGAAGGCAGCGGCCGATAAAATCCGCCGGTTCGCCCGTAAGCAGAAAGAGCAAATGCAGGATTTCGAGTTCGAAATTCAGCACGGTGTGTTCACTGGCCAGAAAGTCGTGCCGATCAATCGCGTTGCCGTGTACACGCCCGGTGGCGGCTATCCGCTGCCATCCAGCGTGCTGATGGGCGCAATTCCGGCCAAAGTCGCGGGAGTGAAGGAGATCGCGCTCTGCTCACCGCCCACTACAAACGGCAAAATCCATCCGGCCATTCTGGCTGCCGCGTATATTTGTGAAGTGAAGGAAGTTTACCAAATTGGCGGCGTGCAGGCGGTGGCCGCCATGGCTTACGGCACGGAAACGATAGCGCCGGTGGATAAAATCGTCGGCCCCGGCAATCAGTACGTCACTGCCGCCAAGCGCATGGTGTTTGGCCGCGTGGGCATCGATTTCATCGCCGGCCCGAGTGAAGTGCTGATCATCGCCGACGACAGCGCCAATCCTGCGTTCGTTGCCGCCGACCTGCTGGCCCAGGCCGAACACGATCCCCAGGCTGTGCCGATCCTGATTACGCCATCCGAAGCGTTGGCCAAAGCTGTAAACAAGGAAATCGACTCGCAACTAAAAAGACTCGCCACTGCTGCCATCGCCAAACAGTCGGTGGATAATCACGGCGTCATTATTCACACCGCTTCAATCGACGAGGCCATCGACATCGCCAATCGCCGCGCCCCGGAACATCTCGAGCTGCATGTCGAGCACGCTGAAGCACATGCTAATCATTTGCGTAATTACGGCTCACTGTTTATCGGCAGCTACTCCGCTGAAGTGCTCGGAGACTACAGCAGCGGCCTGAACCACACGCTTCCCACCAACACCTGCGCCCGCTACACCGGTGGCCTCAGCGTGCTGGATTTCCTGAAAGTCCAAACCACCTTGCGTGTGAACAAAGATGGCATCAACTCAATAGGTCTCGTCGCCCGGCATTTGGGCGAGATTGAGGGATTGGTTGGGCATGCAAATGCGGCGGCGTTGCGGTTGGAGGGGGTGGGGAAGAACGGGTGATAGTGTTTATTATTTAATTGTGTCATATCTCAATGTTAAGAATAACAATAGAATGGAAATTTTGTATCCAATCAATAAACTGATCCTTACCCACATTTTTTACTGGACACGGGGAAAGGATTTTCTCCCCTTCCCTTACGAAGGGAAGGGGGATTTTGAATCATCCCGTGTACAGTACCTTAAATGTGGGACATGGTCAGATCAATAAAAGGTGGAAATTGTACCCTTCGACAAGCTCAGGGTACGAATCGAACCGTTGGCTGAGCTTGTCGAAGCCAACAATGCCATCTAATATTGAGTGGATACGAAATTTTCAATGATTATTGTATGAACCATAAATATTATTTGATTATTAAATTTTATGGGTACCATGATTCAAATAGTATAAAAATGAATGTTGGCATCAACCTGACTGAATGTATATTAGATGGATGATTCACTTCATCAATTTTCGTTTCCAATTTTCATATGTACAAAAATGGGCAGGAAAACAGTGTAAGTAATAAAAATGTTCGATTGATCGTTAAACTTTCGCACAAAATGTACCAATCAATCAAAATGAAAAACCTTGCAAATTCATCGATATTTTACTATTTTAGATATAACATTTAAGGAGAAAGTAGCTGTCTCTGACATACAAATGTGACGAACAGAAAGTTAGTGAAGATTACTGAAATCATAAAGTAATATTTGAAGAAACAAGATGTCGTTATATTATACCGGATAGAATTTTGACAGGAATCACAAAATGAGCGCTACATTAACACTAAATATCAATGAAATTAAATTAATGATTGAGCAATGCAACCAGGATGAAAAAATAGAGCTGCAAGGTATTTGGATCGTTCAACCATAAAATCCAGATGGGAAAAACTACTTGCTCAATTGAAAACAGATGAGATAACACTTGAGAATATTACCAAGGAAGTTGAAATTGTAAGTCAGCAGCGTTAGGATAAAGCTGATTTCAATTAGGGCATCCTAAATATGAAACTGAACCGAAAACATGTAACTATTTATAAGGGCACAATCCCCAAAAATGATGAATATGTTGATTTGTCACCCACTGAACGATTGTCTTTGGTCTGGGATTTGACTGAAGAAGCTTATTCATTGTCCGGAGAATACGATGTTAAATCAAGATTACAAAGAAATGTTATCAATCTTGTTAGAAAACAACGTTGAGTTTTTACTTGTTGGGGCATATGCAATGGCTGTCCATGGCTATCCACGTGCGACGGGTGATTTAGATATATTTGTTCGACCGAGCAAGGAAAACTCCCAAAAAGTATATCAAGCGTTGGCAAAATTTGGCGCTCCACTTGAGAGTGTTACTATAGAAGATTTTGAGAAACCAGGCACTATTTTTCAAATTGGAATGATTCCACGTCGTATTGATGTGATAAATGAAATTGATGGTGTTACTTTTGAAGATGCATACCATGCTCGTGAATTTATTGATATTGAAGGTCTGATAGTACCTGTTATTTCTAAACAGAAATTAATCATTAATAAACAAGCGACAGGTCGGGATAAAGATCGACTTGACGCGGAACGATTAAATGATTCAAAATAACTACTCGACATTACACATCCCTTATTGTCGCTCTAAATGCCATGAATACCCCACCTACTTCCGAACAAATCCGCATTTATAAATCTCTCTTCCGCGGCCGCGATGATGTCTTCGCCGTCCGCTGGGAAAAAGCCGATGGATCAGCAAGCGGCTACAGTCCGGTATGCGCCAATGAATGGAAACCCGGCGTATGTTTAAAACTGCAAAAGGGAAAATGCCGGGACTGCACCCAGCAGAACTACATCCCGATGAGCGATCAGCATATTCGAATCCACTTGCAGGGGCAGGACTCGTATGGCATTTATCCGTTATTACCGGATAATACATCTTACTTTTTAGCGGCGGATTTTGATGGCGTGAACTGGCAGGAGGAGGCAATTGCATTTATGGATGTGTGTGAATTGAATGGTCTGTTGTCCTATCTGGAACGATCTCGTTCCGGGAATGGCGGACACGTCTGGCTGTTCTTCGATGATAAATATCCTGCCAGTAAGAGCCGTAAAATTGTGTTGTCGTTACTTCAGGAATGCGGCATTGTGAACGAATTTGATAAAGCGGAAAGTTTCGACCGGTTGTTTCCAAATCAGGATGTGTTGAGTGGAAAGGGATTTGGTAATTTAATCTGTTTACCATTATCAGGTCAGGCACGGAAACAAAATAATACTGAATTTTTAAATAAGCATACGTTGCAGTCATATAAAGATCAGTGGTCATTGTTAAAAACGGCGGAACGTATAACGCCATCATCATTGGATTGGCTTTATAATAAATTTACCAGCACGAGATATTCTATTCCCAACACAAATGTAAATGTTCAAATAATTTTAAAAGAACAAGTTTTCATTCACAATGAAAATCTTCCGTCAGCATTAATAGCGTTTTTAAGAGAGCAGCTCAATTTTGCCAATACAGAATATTTCGTCAAGAAACAAATGGGTTTGAGCACGCACAATATTGAGCGATATTTTAGGCTCATCGATACAAAAGATGATTGCCTTGCGATTCCGTCCGGATTTCTCAGCCGGCTATTGTCATTCTTGGCAGAAAATGATATTCATGTTGAAATCAAGGATGAACGAGTTGTTTCATATAGCGAAACGATTTCAATAGAAGTGAAATTGTATCCGTTCCAGCAAAAGGCGCTTGATGCACTCCTGAGTTATGATAATGGAATTTTGGTCGCTCCGCCGGGTTCCGGGAAAACATTGATTGGCCTGGCACTAATAGCACAGCGAAAGCAATCGACATTAATATTGGTGCATCGAAAACAAATATACAATCAATGGTTGGAGCGGATCGAAGGCTTTTTAAATATTCGAAAACAAGATATTGGTCAATTCTCGGCAACGAAAAAACTGTATGGCGAAGCTATTACTGTTGCAATGGTCCAATCGTTGATTCGAATTGAGGATATTGAAAAACTGGCAGGCAGGACTGGAATGATAATTGTTGATGAGTGTCATCATATGCCGGCAAAAATGTTTCGTGCGGTGATGTCGCGATTTGCACCCCGTTATCGTTATGGCTTAACAGCGACTCCCGAACGAAAGTATAACGATGATAAGTTGATATTTTATTATCTCGGCGATACAGTTCATACAATTGAACAAAGTGAACGGAATGTGGCATTTGTCAAAGATAGAAATACAGAAAAAGGTGAAGGAAAATATTCTATTAGCATTAAAGAGACCAGTATTGAGGTTCCATTTAAATTGCAAACTGACAATTTGCACGTGCTTTCAAAAATATTGATTTTTAGTACGGAACGTAATAACCAGATTGTGCAGGATATTCGGTCCGTTGTTGACACAGGACGAAGTTGTCTTGTATTAACAGAACGTAAGGAACATATTGAAGTATTAAGCTTTTATCTCAAGCGTGATTATGAGATTATTGCCTTGACGGGTGATCTTTCGGAAAATCAGCGACATTTGAAAATTGAGGAAATTAAGGCTGGTGATTTCCAAATATTGTTAGCAACAGGTCAACTAATTGGTGAAGGGACTGATTTCATTGATCTGGATTGTTTATTTTTAGGGTATCCATTTTCGTTTTCCGGCAAATTAACACAGTATATCGGGCGGTTGCGAAAACTGGAAAACAAAACGATTTACGATTACCGGGACAGGCACATCCCTTACTACGATAAAATGTTTAAACAACGACTTCGGTATTATAAGAGATATGGATACGATATTAAGATGTAAAATATGTCAATCATTTTTGGAAATGATTATTGTGCGGATTTTATTTGTCGCAATGTTTCTTCAAGCACAGGAAGCCGTTGTTTATCTCTCAAATCGTTCGATGTCCGTTTTAACTCGATTAACGTTTCAAGGTCAAGGACATGAAGCGTATGCCCTCTGAATTCAATATCGATGGTATGTTCGATCAAATCTTCATACAATTTATTCTCTTCGATAAACGCCAACACATCAAGCGGTCCCAAACGCGTTGCAAAGAGTCGATGTCCCTTCGTTTGAAAATCAGCTTCCTTTGGTTGTATTACTTTATCATCTGGCCGACGGTAGGTCGCGTCGAGTGAATTTAGTAAGGTCAACAGTTTTGTTATATTTTCATTCGAACGATCATAAACAATATCAACATCTATTGTTGACACTGGAGCTCCCTGAACAACTGCAGCAAGCCCGCCAACAAGAATAAAATGAATGTTTGCTTTCAGCAATTCTTCAAGAATTGAGCTGAGATTTGCGCTTGTCGGCTTGTTCTTGCTTGATTGCATTTCGCAATTCCATAATCGTAGATGCTGACCTATCGTTCATTAGCAAGCGTTCTTCTGGCGACATATTAAGAAACATCGTTACCAGGCTCTTATCAACATCTGAGTTATTTGTATTTATTGTTTTATTGGACAAAAGATTCATCTCAGGATTAATAGTTCAATTCAATGTATATAATAATAAAGAAATATCGAAAAATCAATATGATTTATGCAATGCTATTTATCGAGAAGGACAAGCGTGGTTCATATTAAGGTGATTTGACGAGTTGAACTGAACAAAACTATTTATCCAATTCTTCCCGTATCGCCTGGCCAATCTTTATGAGATTATATGGCTTTTTGATGTACGCCCCAGCTCCTATTCGCTGCGCTTCTTTGACTTTCTCCGTTTCAGAAAAACCACTCATGATGATAGCTTTTTGATGTGGACGTATCTGGATGATGCGTCTGTAGGTCTCCAGGCCATCGATTCCCGGTTCCATAATCATATCGAGCAATAGCAGATCAACGGAATGCGTTGTCAGAAAATCAAGCGCGTCTTCACCACTGGATACCACATGCACATCATAATCGAGTTTTTTAAGAATCTGGGTAGCGATGAGTCGCTGCTCTTCTGCATCGTCAATTACCAATATCGATTCGCCTCTGGACCGAAAAGCCTCTATCCTGAATTATTCATAAATTTTGAAAAAAGAGTGAGGATTTTCCAATATAATTTCTTATATTTAAGTAGGATAAACATATAAG
>JAFGDW010000195.1 GCA_016931935.1 Candidatus Zhuqueibacterota bacterium
AATCATGCCATAGGCAGATGCGTCCTTCGGCGCATTGTTTTTATAAGACTTAATAAATTTCTATTCGCGTCCATTCGCGTAATTCGCAGTTTTTAGAATGGGCTCATTTATGATAATACCATTAATCTTAGCATAGAAATTGATGTACTGAAGTACTGACACGTTTCTGTGATTTAATTATTTCACATTTAATTTTTGAGCAATGACTAAGATAGCCACACATATAGTGAAGTAAAGAGGAGGTGATTTTACTATTCTGGAATTCTCCGTATTATCATCACACCAATAGTGCGGGTATCGGTTTCGACAGGATAAAAAGGCAGTAACGCTGTCGAACAACACTCTTCTTCTGTCAGAGAAGAATTTGTTTCACTTGAAATAGGTCCGGGAAAATTTCTGCTTTGGTATCGTCAGATTCCCTGTACATATACATTGAAATCCGGCAAAACCTTATGGGACGAACCATGCTATCATTTCTATAAATGTGTTGAAGGTGTAAAAAGAATCCGGAATATATGGAATTCAATGGCAGTAAAAATTGATCCGGTAAATTTTGAATTCGTCAACGCATATTTAGCTTTAACAAGGCAAATATCGAGTTCATCTTCATGGTGCGGAGTGCCGCCGAACAAGTCGAGTCAACCAGGCAAAAGTTGGTGACTCGCGTATTGGGAATTAAAAACTATGAATCCGGCAAATAATCCTAACATAAATTATAAAACGTTAGTTCGGGACAGTTATAATAAATGCGCACAAAAATATGCTTCGTCACGACAAGAAAATGCGAATCCCGAACTGGCGCTTCTCATCGATAGGCTGCCTGAAAATGCCAATATACTAGATATCGGATGCGGCGGTGGTGTACCTGTCGCAAAGAAACTGGCAGAACACGGGAATGTATTTGGAATTGATATTTCTCAAACCATGATAGCGCTGGCACAAAAAAATGTTCCATCCGGTGTTTTTACGTGTTTGGACATTATGCAAGCAGAATTTCCGGAATCTTTTTTTTGATGCGATAACTTCTTTTTATGCCATTTTTCATCTTCCTAAAGAAGAACATCGGGAATTATTCCGAAAGATATATGCATGGCTTAAACCAAAAGGATATTTAATGGCAACAGTAGCGTATGATGAAGAAGAACCATATACTGAAGATGATTTCTTTGTTGTGCCAATGTATTGGAGTAATTTTAGTATATCAACATACAAAGACATGTTACATGAAATTGGTTTTGCACTCCTTCACGACACAAAAACGGGACATGGATTTATAAATAATATTGAAGATAAAGACGAAATCCATCCATTGCTATTTGCTCAGAAGATATAATATTTCAAATAACCCAATAAACTCAGACTCGGCAAAAAGCACATCGAGCTGATTAATAGAGAGCAAGCAGTATTGGAATGCATCTTATAGAACTGTCATCATTTCCGGCCGGTGAATTAACTCGCCGGCCGCTATCAACACGAACCTTACATATAAAAAAAGAGATTGAAGACTATGAAAAAATTAATGCTTTTATTTCTTTTTACACTATGTGTTCAAACCTCTTTGATTTCCCAGGAAACCATTTCACATATAAATCTGAAAGTTCAAATGCTTTCGGATCAAGTTTATGTATTCGAAGAAACCGAACGTTATCGAGTCAATCTCGTTGCACTAACTGGTTCAGACGGGATTATTCTTTTGGATACCGGTTTCAAAATGTATGCAAACGACCTTGTCGATACTCTCAAATCTCTACATTTCGGAAGTGTAAAATTTATTATTAATTCTCATATCGATCGCGACCATGTTGAAACAAATTATTTTTTTGGAACAGATATTACCATTATTGGTTATAAAAATTGTGATCATTTTGTTAAGACGGGTGGAACAAGGTCGATTACATTTGAAAATAATTATGCATTCGAATTCAACGATTTAGATGTACGCTGCACAGCCTATCCGGGCGGCCATACATCATGTGATATTATTGTTTATGTTCCAAAACTTAAACTAGCATATTTAGGAGATATTTATTTTTCTGAATCATTTCCTCGCGTTGATATTGAATCAGGTTCAAACGCACAGGTTCTTCTTACTCATTTGAAAACGATTTATTCCACGTTGCCCAACGACACGCGGTTAATTCCGGGACATGGCCGCGTTACGACAATGGATGAATTTAAACTATACATTGATATGATTGAATCTACGATGAAAATTATTAAGGCTGAAATGGATAAAGGAAAAAACCTGAAAGAAATACAGGATGCAGATGTACTTCAAGGTTGGAATGAATGGGGCACGTATTTTACAATGATAAATAAAAATAGTTGGATCAATAATGTTTATTCAAGTTATTCCGGGCAATAATTTCCAACCCGAATTATTCATTAAATTCAGCGCATCGCATTAAGTTGTTTGGAAATTTAAACGTACATTGATCTGTCATTTTCTACAATATAAACGTGCCGTCTGATAGTATGAACACGTACTTCAATTGGTTGGCATCATGTACAACGCAATCCGGCTTACTAAAGCCACTACCCGAACGGACAGCTTCCAAGAACTCGTTGACTTTGCCATAGCCACGCTGCTCGCAGGAACAGCAGCCGTCGAAAAGCGTTGCATATGGTAACGCTTATCTCACCAATCCCGGTCTCTGAAAATTAAAACACTTTGTTTTGCACTTATTTAACGGAGGTAATAATCATTATGAACAATATAAATAACAATAGTAAAGAATTGTCACCAGAACAACGAGAAAAACTACTCAGCAAGTTAAAAGCTCGTTTTGAGAAAAACATGACTCGCCATGAAAGTCTTGAATGGACGAAGGTACTCGTAAAGCTGGAAGCGAATCCTGAAAAACTTTGGTCACTCAACGAAATGGAGCGAACCGGTGGTGAACCGGATACCGTTGGGCACGATCAAACAACGGGCGAGTATATTTTTTATGATTGTTCAGATGAAAGTCCCAAAGAACGTAGAAGCCTTTGTTACGATCGCGATGCGTTGGAATCAAGGAAAGAACATAAACCGGAAAATAGTGCGATGGATATGGCTGCTTCAATGGGCATTGAACTTTTATCGGAAGAACAATATCGAGAGTTGCAGAAAATCGGAGCTTTCGATACGAAAACGTCGAGCTGGTTAAAAACACCTGCTGAAATCAGAAAACTTGGCGGGGCTATCTTTGGCGATCGTCGCTACGACCATGTCTTCGTATATCACAACGGTGCAGAATCTTACTATGCCGCCAGGGGATTCAGGGGTTCGCTACGGGTTTAAATTTTGTACTAACAAATAAATCTGAGAATGATTATGCAAGTGACCAGCCTCGGCACAGTAAATATTTTGTCCTTAAAATATAGTGGTTTTCAGACTTCACCTTCATTCAATTCATTTTGAAAGAAAGGATTTAAGCGAAGGTTCAAAAATATCCGGGAGAAATGATCACATGCAAAATCATGCAATATTTTTAACCATCTATTTACTTATATGGTCCTGTGTGTATGCCCGACAAAAGCCGGCTGGTTTTATAACTTCAAAAAAAGCGGCTTCAATTGAAGCATGGAAAAAGCTTCGGTTTGGTGCCTTTATTCATTTCAATGACAATACTTTTGTCGAAAATGAAATTTCAAAAAACATCGATCCAAAAGTATTTGATCCTCCCGTGCTTGATTTTGACGGTATGATGAACGTTTTCCAGAAAGCAGGAGTAAAGTATGCGGTGCTCACTGCCCGGCATACGTCCGGATTTTGTTTATGGGACAGCAAGGCTACCGATTTCGACATCATGAACAGTGCGTATCCTCACGATGCAGTAAAACTCTTTGTCGATGCCTGCCGGAAACGCGGTATCAAACCGGGGTTGTATTACTGTTTGTGGGGCAATAAGGATTGGAATCCTGCCGCGTGGAATCCCATCATAAAAAATGAGTTAATAAAATCCACCCCAAACGAAATCATTAAAAAACAACTTGCCGAACTGGCTGAAAATTACGGAGAGATATTTGAATTTTGGCTGGATATGCAATGTTGGGCAGATTCAAGCGTTACAACTCAGGAACTCTATGACTATCTAAAAGTGATCTCCCCCACATCGATTGTGCACTTCAACCAGCAGGTGCAAGACGGGACAACCATTAAATATTTTCCGACTGACATTGTCAATGGCGAGGAGCGGATTCCTCCCGCGAGCGGTCATAATCCCAATCGGATCATTAACGACACAACCTATTATTTACCATTTGAATATGAATTGACATCGCAACGGTGTGATCATCGTTCATTAGGACATGGCTTTATGGATGGTTCAGTGTGGTTTACTTACACGGACAGTTATTTTTATCCGGTCGATCGTTTATATAGTTACATAAAGCAAAACTTTGACAGAGGGGGCAGCACCATTCTTCTTTCCACGGCGCTGGATAAAACCGGCTTGTACAGAACTCAGGATGCAGATAGCTTGATCAAACTGGGAAAACTCATTCTGCAGCAATGAAATAATATTGCGTTCTTGAGTTAGCTCAAAGGGATTAACTGATATTTAGTTTGTGTTAATAATCAACGAATTCATACATATGCTATGCAATTATATGGAATGCATATAGCAATCCTTGCTTTTTATCTCTTGTTTTTTTATAATATGTTAGCAGGGTAAACTTGAAAATAGTAACACATCTACTTAACCGGACAGTAACCTTTTAAATCCATTCAGATAAACATGAACAGCAATGTAAAACCGGATTTCAGTTGCAGCATCAATTTTATTTAAGCCGACAAAGAGCGTCGGCTTAAAGCGATGATGAGCTGATGCTGACATAAGTAAATAAAACGAAACTGCGTTCACATCTAG